>NZ_QTVR01000030.1:0-19027 GCF_003460685.1 Blautia sp. OF03-13
GTGTTAATATAATTTATATTTACATTTAGATGGCATCTTTTTCTTCTGCAACAATAACTGAAGAATCTGTAAATTCTTTTTATCAATATCAGCCACATCAATATTAACTCTTTTTACATTCTCATATTTTTTAAATAGAAATGGCAAAAAATTTCCCACTCCAACAGATGGTTCAAGTATGTTAATTTCCTCCTTTTCAAATTCAGGAAGTTGCTTATATATTTCATTCACTATGAACTTGTTTGTGTAATATGCAGCATTGTTCTCTCTTTTAGAATTTGTCAATTCAGCTATTCTAGCCAAAGAGGCACTTCCTAAATTAAGCGGATTGTTTACAATAAAATCAATTAAATTATCAGGACTATCCAACTGGTAATCTTCAATTGTTTTGTTAATCATAGAGTTATCAAAATGCTCCTGCTCCATAAAACCTCTGATATTACATGCAATTTGGAAAAAGATTTCTGTAGGTACAGCCTCTCCTATGCTTTGTCTTATCTTTATCTCTTCTTTTTTTAAAAGAGCTCTTTTATTCTTTTCTGGTAAAGCATTCAATTCCTCTAAAGTCTTATCAATCCACTTAAATTCCGGTGGAATTGTCATAATTTTCATAAGTTCACGAATTGAAAATACTCTGTCTTCTTCTGGATGTACAGTATTCTGACTTGCCAATTGGTCATTTCTTGTATGAATACAAGGTGCAACCTTATCCCAATATTGACGAGTATATTTATCTCCATTTTTTTGTTTATTAGGTACTACTACCCCGTCAACAATCTTATGTGGACGTTTCAATTCATCTTCATTATCAAATGCACTTTGTCCTTGCTTCAAATCATGAATCCAACAACGCATTTCTTCTGGATATGTTCTAAATGAGTGATAAAAATCTGTTGGGCAAATTTCACCCCACTCCAATTTAGGCATATCGCCTATTACATCTCTAAGAGTTCTCTCTTCTACATATGTTGGATACAACTCAATAGGTGCAACATATTCTGCTATATCCTTACTTACACCGATAACAACAGTTCGCGTTCTTGATGAATTTGAACCATAGTTTTTAAAATTAAGAATTCTACTGACAATAATATATTTATCACTCAATTCCTCATAAACCACATCACCTATCGCTTTAACTGTTCCATCAGGCGCTGTACAACCTGTTTTCATAAATGCAGCTACGTTTTCAAAGATAAAAAATCTAGGCGCTACTTTCTGTATTAAATGTACTGACTCAACAACCAAGCTATTACGAACTATTTCATTTTCTGCTTTTTTATGATTTGCAACAGACATTCCCTGACAAGGGGGTGTTGCAATTAAAACATCCACCCTGTCATTTCCAAGCTCTTTCCATCTGTCTATTTCTTTAAATATTTTATTTTTTGTCTCATCTGTAGTTATATCATCGCAAATATATCCTGATTCAAATCTACACTTATTATTATATTTTTGAACGTTTAATCTTCTTTCTATCAGCTCATTCGTAGCTATACACTCAAATCCAGCTTTTTTAAATCCAAAACACCCAACTCCAGCACAACTAAAAAGACTTATATATGTTAATGTTTTATCCTTTAGCATACCAATACACCTCGTTTACTATGATTGTTTTTTCTTGCATCTTCAGGCTTTTCTGCATCACATGGTATAAGCCATGTTTTTCCCTTTTTCACAACGCCATCTATTCGACCTTGCTCGCATAAAATTGCTATCCGTCTCGAGGTAATTCCCCATTTTTTTGACATTTCTATGGTAGTTAAATAGTTCATTGTATTCCTCCAATCATATATTCTATTATATTCACTTATCTGAATAATTACAAGTTTTTTTTGCCAAACATCCGTTCTTTTTATATCTTCCATATGGAAATCATCTGCCTTTTAATACCCTGTTCTTTTCTATAGGTTCTTCTCTATGCTTATCAGCATTTCTAATAACACTCTCATCATAAACCCTCTGAAACTCCTCATAAAGCTCATCTCCATCCAACTTTATGTCCAGCCTTTTCATTACATCCGAGAACAACCTTATGCTGCCGCTTACATCAGCAATATCAAATCCAAATACATCAACCTTAGCAGAATCGTCGACATTCTCATAACCACCAAGCTCTGATATTCTCCTGACAATCCAGCCAGCTTTGTCCACAGATTCAGTTTCTCTAGTTTCCACAAATTCACTTTTACCTGTTACATCAGCAATACTTTCGCCAACTCTTGCCACATTCGTATCCGATAGATTATGGATTTCCGAAATTCCTATACCCTCTAAATCAATCTGCTGTTTTCTAACTCCATCAGTTGGCTCTTTCTGTCTGCCTATTTCATTTTGATTATTGTTAGGATTCATCACCTCAACATTTGCATCAGGCTCAACAACTACTGCCACTATTTCCTCAACCGCAGTATCCTCTTCCATCCCCGGTATCTCAACATCCCTGTCAGCAACAATCTCCTCCTTTCCCGACACCGCATAATAAGCCGTATACAAATCTTCTTTTATAATGTCATCAGCAAGCTGTATCTGCCTCTTAATTTCCCTTTTCTCCTGCTTCAGTTCGTCCAGTTCTTCCTGCACTTCCACATGCCATATCTGATATTCCCGGTACTGCTCTTCATTCTTTATACTGCGTTTCCGACTAGAGCTTTCTCTGTATATCTCATGCTGTCTGTCCTCAATCTGCTGAATCTTTTCTTCATGCTCATTTATGAAATCCACAAGATCCACAACACTTTTGATGTCATTATTTACACTCAGCAGATATTCGTCCTGTAACTGATGAAATCTTTTCAAATCTTCCGTATACTTTGCTCCACCAACTACAAAACGCTTCTGTTCTACAACCCTTAATCTGTATAGCTTTGCATAAAACTTCTTCTGGAATGGTGACAGCTTCGCCCTGTGTAGTCCCCTGATATCCGACGAATAAAAGTAAGGCTTTGCCATCTAGGGCATATCCACATAATGCCGTAACATATCTTCTGAAAACATCTCGTCCAGCTTTGCCAGTTTATGATAATACCGAAATCCCGGTGCCTGCACCTCCATCCATGCGTCTTTCTTAAATACATATCCAAGTCTTTTCATCAGATATTTAAAATGCTCCACATTCCCGGCTGCATATGCACACATCTTGGCATCCCTTAGAATTATCTCTTTCATTGACATTTCCTTTTCCCACTTGTCCCTGCTGATATTTTTTGGATTCCTGCTGTACTCTGCCGGCATAATGGAAAGTCCAAGTTCATCACAATATTTATTTGTAATAGGCTGAAGATGATTCTTCCAGTTGCTTTTCGGTGAATTGTATTTCTTGCCGGTTGTCATGCTGACACTGTTCCAGATCAGATGTCCATGCATATGCTCCCTGTCAGTGTGAACCGCATACACAGCCTCATAATCATCACCAAGCACATCCTTCGCAAAATGCTCCAGCACATACATTGCCTGCTCTGATGTTACTTTTTCCTCCGGTGAAAACGATATGATCACATGATAGCCCTGCCTTTTACCCGTCTTATGAAAAATATTCTTTGTCTCTTCCATCTGCTCAAATGCTGTATCCGGCAGACAGTTAATACTGCCCACCAGTACGCATTCTTCTGTCTTATCCGGATTCTGGATATATTCCAAAGCATTCTTCAGGTGCGATGCCGGATTTCTGCCTTCCGATTCCATGATATTCAGGATCTTTGTAATCGCCATATTTCCAGCACCTCCCCAAATGTTTTCTTTATATCATCCAGACTGCTCTGCAGTTTATCAATATCGCTGTAATATAACTTTCCCTGTGAATTGCCAAGCTTTACTGCCTGATTAATATTATTTGCAATACCGGCAATAACACGGATTACTCTTGCCCTGTCCTCTGGATAACTTGTATCAATGTTGCCGCCTGTCCGGATCAATTCTCTTATATATGCACTTGCTGTCATTCCTGTTCGTTTAAGTGCTGCTTTTAGAATATCCATATCTTTCTCTGACAGCTTCACAGATATCTTATAATCTTTCCTGTCAAACTTGTATCTTCTCTTTCCATCTGCCATACATTTCTCCCCTTTCGTAGTTTTCTAATGCTGTATCAAACCAATCTCTTTTCATCTGTACCATTGCTTTTCCAACCTTTCTTAAAAATGTGTTCATAGGTTTTGCAAGATGCGGAAAAGGTCGGACCTTTTCCCGAAAAAATATAAACGCCATCAGCGTTTATATTTTTTCGTCTTGCAGGAGCACCTGCACCCTGTATATGATATGTGGTGGTTAATATTCCACCACAATTACTGATATGGTGGCGCTTTTTGCCATCACTTTGCTGTTTTAGTGGCATTTTCCGCCACCACTTTTCCATTTTGATGGCACTTTCCGCCACCATGACTTTTTTCTCGCTTATCCGAGTGGTGGCGCTTTTTGCCGTCACTTTACTGTTTTGGTGGCGCTTTTTGCCCCCACTTTTGCATTTTGACGGCACTTTTTGCCCCCACACTTTTTCGGCTCTGATTTGTGCGGGGGCGCTTTCTGCCCCCACTTTGTGGTTTTGGGGGCGCTTTTTGCCCCCATTTTCACGTTTTGGTGGCGCTTTTTGCCCCCACACTAATGAAACTGCATCACCACATCCATAATAACGATTTCCTCTGCCATCATCCTGGTCTGTGTTCTTAGCTGTAACTGTTCCATAAAAGATTTCGGATTTTTCGGCTTATGCTTTTTCAGCCACTTAGCTTCAATATCATCAAGCAGCTCATATGCTGTTTCATTGACTTCATCTGCTCGCTCTTCAAGCTCCCCGAACCGCACCAGACTCTTATATCTCATTGGATATTCTTCCTTGATATATTTAATCCACATACGCCCATATTTTCCTACATCTATATCTGCCTTCTCTGTTCCTGCGACAAGCACCGGATAAAAGATTCCATCCCTTTCTTCATATGGGATGCCAAGCTTTTCAAATGTTGTCTTACTCATAATGATTACCGCCTTTCTCATCACTTTGCAGAATATCAAGCACATGCTTTAATGGAACCAGCAGTTCTTCAACATCTATACCTCTGTCTGCTTCATCTAATGTCTGTAATTCTTCCAGTATCGTATCAAGATGCACCTGTACTTTCTTTGCCACCTTCATTCCACCAACACCCCTGATTTCATGCTTCAGAAGACATTGGATGATATAATCCTGTTTTGAAAGTCCGCTGAGTGAAACCTTCACATTCAGCTCCTGTGCTTCCTCCGGTGACATACGAAACGCTACTACAACATTTCTCCATCTGTTCTTGGCATCCAGCCTTTTCTCGCTCATAATAATCTGCTCCCTCCGATATAAAATCTATTCTTTTAATTTCTGCTTCATATATCCAGCAAAACTTGTACACGCATTATCAGACTGCCTTGTACTTATCAATGCTTATAATCTTTTCCGCAGCCGCATCCATATCAATCATAGGTGCTGTTTCCTCTGTCTGCATGATTTCTACATCATCATCCTGCTCTTCACAATCCTCAAAGCTTGCATTGACAGCATCAAGTCTGTCCGCCATTGCCACCTGCTTTGACGGAAACAGATGCGAATAACGATATGTGATATCAATGCTCTCATGACCAACCCTGTCAGCTATTGCAACTGCGGAAAACCCGAGGTCGATCAGATGTGAAATGTGCGAATGCCTTAGATCATGGATTCTGATTTTCTTCACACCGGATAATTTGCAGCCACGCTCCATCTCATGATGAAGGAAGCTCTTTGTTACCAGAAAAATCCTGTCTGTTGGTGTCTGGTCATATAACATTGCAAAATATTCCTGCATTTCCTCTGCAAGGAACTTCGGCAGCTTGATTGTCCTGTTGCTCTTAGGTGTTTTCGGAGTTGTAATAACATCCTTCCCCTGCAGCCGCTGATACGATTTATTTATTCTGACTGTGTTCTTTTCAAAATCAAAATCTTCCATCGTAAGTGCAAGCAGCTCACCTAATCTCATTCCTGTCCAGTACAGCATTTCAAATGCATAAAATGAAACCGGCTTGTCAATCACCGCTTCTGAAAACTTCTTATATTCCTCAGTTGTCCAGAAAAGCATTTCCTTCTTTTCTTCCCTGCCCATATTTCCGGCCTGTCTTGCCGGATTTGATTTCAGATTATAAAACCTGCATGCATGATTGAATATCGCACTTAAAATGTTGTGCATTGTCTTCTTGTAAGTCTGGGAATAACTCTTCCCATTCTCATAACGAAATGCTACCATCTCATTCTGCCACTTGCGTACATCTCCCGGTGTAATCTCATTCATCTTAAGATTCTTAAAATATGGAAGTATCTTTGTATCCACAATGTGTTCTTTGGTAAGCCATGTGTTGAGTTTGACATAATTTTTCATATCCTCCGTATACAGCTTCCAGAACTCTCCAAATGTCATATCCAGATTATTCTCCTGCCGTATTTTGTAATTACGCTCATAATCCAACGCTTCTCTTTTTGTTGCAAATCCTCTCTTCTTTATCTGTTTATTTTCCCCAGTCCAGTCCTTACAATAGAATTTGACAAACCAGGTGCCTGTCTTACTGTCTTTATAAGCTGGCATATTCATCATCTCCTTCTTTCCATATGCAGAAGCAGATGCCTAAAACCATATAACTTTTGCACCTGCCTCTGTCTCAATCTTCTTACCTGTTGCTTACCCTGCATCACTCATACCATAAATGCGTTCTTCAAAATATTTTCTGCTTACTTTTCCTCGGATTACAATATAACCCTTCTTTTCAAGTTCACTGTTGATCTGTCTCATAAGCTTGTATGCTGCTGATCTTGAAATCCCAAGAATCTGCATCACATCTCCTACTTCTAAAAACTTTTCGTTCATGCCCTTTCACCACCTTTCCATTAAAATTTGTTTTGGCGTTTCTCCATACCAGTTCTGCTGATGTCACAACCAGCCTCCTTACCTGAGATAATCTCCTGTAATACCGCCCGCTCCTGCTCGAGGTACTCGGTCCGCTTGGGGGAGTGTCTACATTCGCTCGATTCCTATGAATGTCCTGGCAAATGCCTGTTAGATTTCTGATACCGCTCATTCAGTTGTTTTTCAATACAATATCGTATAGATAATTGAATTGATATTATTCTATACCGTATTGTATTGTCAAGAAGTTTTTCTAATGTTCTCGTATAGAAAAACTTCCATTTTCATTTTTTCCGTGTTATACTGTCTTTAACAATCCATCAGGGACAGATAAACGGAGGTGACTACACTATGACAATTGGTGAAAGAATAAAGAAAATACGGGTATTCCGTAAAATGACAATGGACGAGCTTGGCGGTGCACTTGGATTTGAGGGCAAAAATATGTCTGTCCGCATATCCCAGTATGAAACCGGTGCCCGCATTCCCGGTGAAGATATGATTCTAAAACTTGCTGATGCTTTGCACTGCAATTACAAGGCAATATCTGATTACAGCCTTGGTGCTGCTGAAGATATCATTGAAACACTTTTCTGGCTTGAAGAAAGTGCCACATCACTTCCTGCACGTGGAAAGGGCACAAGATTTCCAGAGTATACTGCACCAGGTAATCTGATTCACTTAACTGCAATGACACCTTCAAAGCCTTCTGAAACAGCAAAACCAACTTATTGCGAAGATGATTATGACTGCGCAGGTGCACCCATTGCATTAACTTTTGAATATGGATTGGTAAATGACTTCTTGTCAGACTGGTGTGAAATGAAAACGAAATTAAATAATGGAGAGATTTCTCCAAACGAATACTTTGAGTGGAAAATTACTTGGCCGCAAATATAAGGAGATATCTACTATGAATCTTAAAAAAACTCTTAAAAGAAAATTTTACCTTAAATATTTTACTTTAGTATTTTTATTACTACTATATGTACCTATAATCGGACTAATCGTTACTCAATTTGCTTATAAAGATTATTTTATGCATTTTTTCATTACTTTTTATTGTAATGTTCGCTATTGCTATATTAGCTATTGCTATATTACTTAATATAATTTACGAAAAACGATTTGGATTACCTCAAATCAGCAACATACGCGATTTGACAAATTATTTAGAATATTTTTCTTCATCAACAATTTCTGATTTAGAATATACAGAAAGTATAACTTGGTTTTCACGAATAATCCATTCTGCCTATCTACAAAAAGCAGAAACACAAGACATATTTACCGAAATTATAAATAAATTACATTTAATACTTCGTCCACCGAAATTATAAATAAATTACATTTAATACTTCGTCCACAAAATAATGATAGATTATGCATCGCCTTTAAGCACAAAAAGTCTTTTATTAAACTTTCACAAGACTTATGCAATTCATCTGATGATATGCAAACACTTGATTTTAATATAAATGCAATATTAGATGAAGAACCTGAAAAGTACAAATTCATAAAAATTACCTTAGACAAAAATATACTCTTTTACTTATTACTGTTTCCAATACACATCTTTGGATGCTTTTTACTTACAAAATCCGATAATAACACTTTCAACGTAACTGCTTTTGTAGCAAATCTTGCCCTATATATACCTGCGGACATATTAGCAATTCTAATATATACGGGTTTTATCAAAGATACAAAAGTTTAATATGTAGTACCATTTTAGTACCAATGAGCAAAAAACAAGCTCGCAAATGCCCATTTTACTAGGCTTTGCGAGCTTTTGAAAATTATTCAAACTCGACAATTACTAATCAATTTTGTTTAGAAATTATTTGTTGCCGTGTTCGCTTTTCTTTCAATTACTTGATTTATCCATATTATCCTGCCTATACGGGCTAATGTTATCAATTTGTTATCGGTATTGATAACACCCACTCCGTAACTGTGGATAATAGCAATATATTCCGATTCAGATTATAAGCGGTTTTGCTTAGGAAATCAACCATTTGTTTCTGTATCTTCAATAAGATTTTTCTTTAATGCCGCAATCGTATCTTGGTTCTTTCTCAAAAGCTCTAATTGCCTGTATGCTTTTTCTCTTAATATTTTCAACCTTTCAATTTTAGGCACTTCCTGTCTTATCAGGTCTGCGTTTGTATCTTCCAGATTGATAAGCACAACCAATTCTTCTGCTGAAGCAAAATCTCTGATATTAGGAGTTTTGCCTTTTATTCCTTTTTCATTTCTCCATTGTGCTGCCGTTTTTCCAAACAAAGCCATATTTAAAATATCTGCTTCTGAAGCGTATGTATATGCCATTTCCTGCGGAGATAATGTGGGCGTTATCAAAAATTCTTTTACTGCATCTGTATGGATACGATAGTTTATTTTTGAAAGTTCTCTCTTTACATCCCATCCAATCGCTAACCGATCTGCTTCATCTTTCTTTAATCGCTGATAATCTTTGATAATATAAAGCTTAAATTCCGGTGAAATCCATGAAGCAAACTCGAAAGCTATATCCGTATGGGCATAAGTGCCGCCATACCGTCCCGATTTTGATACGATACCGATTGCATCTGTTGCTTTTATCCATTGCTGCGGTGTCAGCGTAAAAGCATTATCACCAGATTCTGCTTTAAACCTATCGAATTCGATAGGTTTAAAATTGGGATTGTGAATTTGTTCCCACAAGCCCAAAAATGAAATCGTAGAATGATTGCGCATCCAGTTTGCTACCACGATAAAAGCATTGTCTGGATTTTTATATTTTGCAATATCAGTGAGTGAAATGTAAGCATCCTCATTAACAACATCGCCCATCACTCTGATTTCTGTTCCATTGGCATCTATTTTCATGTTTTTCAATCCTGGTTTTCTCCCTTTCTACATTACGGATACCCTTTTTCAAAATAGATTTCTAATTTTTCTTTTCAATTTCTCGCCATATGTAATTGTCACATCAATTTTCGCAACTGAAATTTAACGTTCTCTTTTATGCCTATCAATAAGCAACAAAACAAACATAATAAACCATATCCCCCATGCAATCAAACAACCAATTCCTTGATATTGGATATCTATGATTATTCCAATAATAAAAGGAACTGACATAAACATCATTCTTTTTCCATATGCCTTACACATAGCATTCTCATCGTATTTCTTTCGTTCATCCGCTGATTTCATATTATAACCCGACAAGAAATTAGCAGCTTTTCCTTCTGATTTATAAAACCACATTCCAAACAAAAACATAATCACTGCCATCATAAAATCAAAAACAATATAGAACATATAATCATAGAACATATAATACAATTTCTCCTTTCAACCAATCACTCTTATCTCTTTGAATTTTCTACATTACTCCTCATCTTTGACCAAACATAGCAAATCAGTATATCCTGACTGCATAAGTAATTGCTTAAAACCAGAAAGCACTTCTTCTTTTGTATAATTGTTATTTTTCAAAAACTCACTATCCTTCTCACTAAGGTATTGGTAGAAAAGAGCTGCTGCCATTACCTCATTTCTGTCTGTATAATCAATGCTATCTAAAAGTATATTCTCTGCTTCGTTAATTTTCCCAGAATCAATCATATGAAGAAAATCTTTCAAATTTTTCCCTGATACTTCATATTTATTTTCAAGTTCAACAGAGACATACTTTTTTCCAAATATTAAAGAAAATAATACTCTTACCATTTCTTTTATCATTCGCATAATATAGTCTTTTTCGTCTGTGAAATACATTTTTCACCTCCATAACTTTCAACTTATCCTGTTGTTCTTAATTATACATCAAACAGTATTATTGTAAAGTAGGGAGCAAGCCATTTCCTGACTTGCCCTCCATTATGTTTTTACTGGTAAATCATCTCTTTGTCCACAATCTCTCTCGCACACGCCTGAATATTATTCATCCTGCCTACCCATTCCAATGCGTTATCTGCCTTTAACTGTTCGGTAATTCCTTGAGCCTGTTTCATCTGCTCCACAATTCTTTCAAATCGTTCCTGTGCCTGTTCCTCTATATCTGCCAGATAACTGTTCAGTCTGCCGCTCATCATCAGATCCAGATATAACGTTCTGCGGTATTCTTTCAAATACTGTAAATGTCTTTGCCCCCATGCTCCAACAAATCTCGATTCTTCTTCCTCCGGCAAGGTAAGGTTGGGGATAAAGTAATCCCCACATCTTACATAAGTGCCGCCCATTTCTTCAAAAATTGTTTTCTTCATTTTCTGTTCCACCTTTCTCATTGTTCTCTGTCCATTGATTTCTTCTTTACTGTCTGTTTTGGCTGTTGCCTGCTCTCCTGCTGATAGCGGTGCAATTTTCCCCGTATGCTTGCCTTTTTCGGCGGTTCTGATGACTGCTCTTTCTTCGGTTCTGTCTGATTTTCCCATGCTTGCAACTCCTCATTGTATTCCCTGACCAGTTTCTCTGATTTCTGATACGTCTTTGCGAAAGACTGCACATCTGGATATCCTGCTTGTTTTACCGTCTGTTCCATATCCGTGTGAATGTGTTTTTCCTGTTTCTCTGCCTGTTCAATTTTGCCCTTTAAGGATTTCCGTACTTTCCCTTTGAAAAATCCTGTTGTCTCGGAAAGCTGTTTCTTCAATAAGGAAATCTCCTGCTGCGTGGACTTTATTGACTGTGACTGCTTCTGAAGTTTCTCCATCAGTTTCCGCATATCTTTCCATTCCTGTAAATCAATCTTTGGTACTGGCTTCGGCGGCAGCTTAAACTTGAAAATCATTTCCTGTAAGAAGTCTTTTGCTCCTCGGATAATCTGCTGAAACATATCCGGCAGCCAACCATGTGTCCTTATAGATTGTAGTGTTTTGTCTGTGATTTTCTCTCGCTTGACGGTTAAAATATCTTCTTCGGGAACGCCCTCGACTAATGCCACATCAACCGTCCGATTCCATTCCTGCCTTGCCACATTATCTGCCCGTATTTCTGCTTCTTTCGGATTGTTCTTCCCGATTTTCTTCGTTGCCAGATACACACCGCCCTGCTGAAATACAGACAGCTTTTCGGATTCTTCTTTCACATGGCTGTTAATGATTTCCGTAAACATCTCTTTGACTTCTCTGGTAAAAGCATCGCTCTTAAACCATTCATCTTTTTTTGTAAAAATGTGGCTCTCATAAACTTCCCCTTTGGGAATAATACTGCATCCTGCCCGAAGCTTTCCCTGCTCATCTAAAATCTCTTTCTTCGTGCGTCTGTGCTTGCCTTGTTCATCATAAAACATATTTCTGGTAGCAATTTTCACTTCTGGGTGTTCCAGCATTTTCCGTTCACTGAATACAAGGTGAATATGGTAATTAGTCATTTTTTTGTTATGGTGAAGTGCCGCACTGCATTCCACACCGTACCTTTTATGAAAGCTGTCCGTGAAAAGCCTTACCACATCATCTGCTTTGAACTCAACAAAACTTTCTGGAAGTGCAATGATAAACTCCCGTCCTTCAATACATTTTCCAGCTGTTCCGCTTGTCTTAAAATCCAACTGATTCTCTCTCGCAAGATTTTTCCAGAACTCCGGTGTTGCTCCTTCCGTCTGATAAGTCGCATAGAGATGTTCCTGCCTTTTCGGATTGGAAATATAATCAATTCTTCCTGCCACATCAGACAGCTTATTTTGTCTGATAAATGAATGTCTGCCTATAAGCATTCTCCTTTCCGGCTCTCGCCTGCTCTTACTGTGAGTAGGTGCATAAGCACCTGTTTACGAACTATACGCCTGTCGGCGGAACGGCTCCCGGCAGCGAAATACACAGAGCATAAACGAAGTTTATGCGATGGGTGTATTTCGCTCTCAAACGCCGAGGGCTTTATAAGGTGCTGCCTTTCTGTACCATGTTTCGGCTTGTGTTTTTCATCTTGGGCGTATCCGCCCTTTTTATTTGCCCGTATCCGGGCTTTATCCTTTCCAGCTTTCTCCTTGTCTGCCATCCACAGGGGCGTGCCACGCTCCTGTTCTCATTACCAACGGAAGCTCTCCGGCACTCCTCGTCTGTCCAGATACTCTTTTCTCGCCCGTTCCCGTTCTTCCTCTGTCGTGGCAGTTTTGAATTTTCCATACAGGTCACGCATGACCATCTTGTCCAGTTTCTTCTCTAACCCCTTCTTGATTTCTTTCTCACAACTCTCATCTTCAACTAAGTGAAAGCGAATCAACTGCATAAATAATTCCTGTGATATTTGCACATTTCCCATCTTATCCATCCTCTCCGTGACAGTATGTGATGGTATGTGACAGTCGTGACGGTTATTTTGATACCGCCCGCTGTCAAAAATACCGTCACAACCGTCACGTACTGTCACACATTTTCTGTATTGTCTTTCCAGAGCCTTAGTTTCCGTCCTTCGTGGACACGTTCACTCCGAAAGAGAATCCCATGCTCTGCATACAATCGTCCTGCAAGAACATTCAACTTTCTTGTAATAACATGAGGTTGAATGTCTACATTTATCAATGTGACAAGTGCTGTTGGCGAACCTTCCCAGTAAGGATTGTCCTTCCTAACAAGCTCCGCAATCTCATCCAGTAACGGCTCTGGCGGTTCTTTCCACAATTCTGTTTCTGCCTTTTGCAAATCCCACAACAAGTTTTCTGTATTGCGGATAAGATACAGCTTCTGGTCTTGCTGATCTCTGCCCGATACTTTCAGTGTTGCGGCATTGCCTGTCCGTTTTTCTTTCTGAAGAAGAAACGCTCCGTCTGCCGCCCCAAGCAGTCCGCTTGTCCCGGAAATCATGTCAAACTTATCATCCGCATTCTGCTTTCTTGTGTGGTGTACGAGCAGTAAACAAAGTCCGTGGGCATCCGCAAAACTTTTCAGTCTTGCCATAATCTGATAATCATTTGCGTAACTGTAATTATCCCCGCCAACCTCACGCACTTTCTGAAGTGTATCAATGATAATCAGCTTCGTGTCCTTATGCTCTGCCACAAATCTTGCAAGCTGTTCATCCAGTCCATTTCCAAGCTGACTGGCAGAAACAGAAAAGTATAGATTATCGGTGCTTTCCGTCCCGAACATCCGGTACAGACGCTCCTGCAGACGGCGGTAATCGTCCTCAAGTGCCAGATACAGCACCGTCCCTTTTCGTGTGGTATAATTCCAAAGCGGTGTACCTGTGCTAACATGGTAGGCAAGCTGTGCCATCAGAAAACTTTTTCCCAGTTTGGGCGAACCTGCAAAGATATAAGTGCCGGGGTAGAGCAGACCGTCAATCAACGGCTGCTTACTCCGATACTGTGTGTCAAACAGTTCATTCATGGAAATGGTCTGGAGATAGGACGGGTCTGATCGCAGCTGCATTTCTCTCTGCAATTCCTCAAAACTCTTGATATTTCCACCATTCTCGGATATACTACTTGTAGTGTTTTTAGAAGTCGGCTGCTCCGTATCTGCGCCAACAGATACATCCGGGGCAGTCATTTCTTTTTTATTTTCCATCTTCGTCCTCTCCTTTCAGACCGCCCAGAATAACAGCGATCAGTTCAATGACATTCAGCAGTTCCTCATCCACGCTGTTCCCTGCTTCAATCCGCTTTAATTCTGTAAGGACAGCGGCAAGTTCCGTTTTAAGTGCCTTGAATACTCTGGGATTGCCCTGTACCACTACATCCTGATTCAGGCAACGGCGGTAGCAGTATTCCTGCTTCGGCAGTCCCGATAAGGCAACTGCCTTGTTGATGAGTTCATTTTCTTCGGGCGATACCCGAAACCCTACTGTAATGTTTCTCCAACGGTTTTTGTTATCTCTGTTCTTAGCTGACATTTTCAATCTCTCCTTTCCCTAAATCGTCTAATCTATCTGCCATTTCCGTCTGCTTTGACGGGAACAGATGAGCGTACTGGTAAGTGATGTCAATGCTTTCATGTCCTACACGGTCTGCAATCGCTACTGCTGAAAATCCCATATCAATCAGCAGGCTGATGTGGCTGTGCCGTAAATCATGGATACGGATACGCTTTACTCCTGCGGCTTTCGCACCTCTGTCCATCTCGTGATAAAGATAACTTTTTGTGACCGTAAATATTCGGTCTTTCTTCTTCAATCCGTAAAGCATCTGTAAATATTCCTGCATTTCTTCACAGAGGAACTTCGGCATTTTGATGATGCGGTTACTTTTCTTTGTTTTCGGTGTGGTAATCACATCTTCTCCGTGTAATCGCTGATAGGACTTGTTGACTCTGACCGTTTCTTTCTCAAAATCGAAGTCAGCGGCGGTCAGTGCCAGCAGTTCTCCTTCACGGATGCCGCACCAGTAGAGCATTTCAAAAGCGTAAAAGGAAACAGGCTTGTCCATCATCTCAAATGAGAATTTCTTGTATTCTTCTTTCGTCCAGAACAGCATTTCCTTGTGTTCCTCACTTCCCATATTTCCTGCTTTAGCGGCAGGATTGGAACGCAGCTCATAATACCGCACCGCATGATTGAAGATAGCGGACAACTGATTGTGCAGCGTTTTCAGATAGGTCTGTGAGTATGGCTTTTTCTTCTCGTCCCGATAGGCAAGCATCTCATTCTGCCATGCGATAACCTCTTTCGTGGAAATTTCACTGATTTTCAGCTTGCCGAAATAAGGTAATATCTTCGTACGGATGATATGCTCCTTTGTCAGCCATGTGTTCTCTTTCAGACGGCTTTTCATATCCCGGATATACAGTTCAGTAAAGGCTTCAAAACTCATATCCATATCAGAGGAGTTCTGTAACTGGAACATTCGCTCCCATTCTTGTGCTTCTTTCTTGGTAGCAAATCCACGCTTGCATTTCTGCTTACGTTCGCCTTTCCAGTTTACATATCTCGCCATCACATACCATGTTCCATTGCTCTCGTTCTTGAATACCGGCATTATTCATCCTCCTTCCCTGCTCCGTAGAGTCTTTCATAGAAATACTGGCGGTTTACCCGTCCTGAAATCGTAATAAAGCCTTTTGCTTTTAATTCATCATTCAACTGACGGATTAACTTGTAAGCATACGGCTTTGATACGCTAAGTTCCTGTGCCACTTCTTCGGCACAAATAAATCTGTTTTTCATATAATCAGTCCTTTCTTTCATTTTTTATCGCCGTTCTATCCGAATGAAGTTCCAGCAGGTATTCCCTGTTCGGCACTGTGCTGTCCCGATATATCATAATATGTCAGGCGCTCGCTTGCTGTCTGGCAAGGTCTTGGCGGTTTATACTGTTCGGACGGTCATTTTATTTTTATTAAACTTATCTGTTTAATTTTGAACCAATTATACTAAGCATATTTGTTTGTGTCAAGTGGCTTTTTGGAAAATATTAAACTTTTTTGTTTTGTGTTATCTTGACTTCTCCTAAACATATCTGCTATACTCATTGTAAAATACATACAAGGAGTGGACACGTTATGGCGATTGGAGAGAGAATACATTTTTTCCGCATTCTGCGTGGAATGACACAAAAATATCTTGGTACGATTGTCGGCTTTCCTGAGCGAAGTGCCGATGTACGTTTAGCACAATACGAAACAGGAACAAGAAAACCGAAAGCGGAACTTACTGCTGCACTGGCACAGGCTCTTGATGTTTCCCCTCATGCACTCGATGTGCCTGACATTGACAGCTATATTGGACTGATGCACACTTTGTTTACTCTTGAAGATTTGTACGGTTTGACTGTCAGTGAATCAGCAGACGGAGAAATCTGTCTGAAAGTCGATACTTCCAAAGGCAAAGACGCTCACGAACTTCGGAAAATGCTGTATGCCTGGAAAGAACAGGCTGACAAGCTATCTTCTGAAGAAATCAGTAAAGCCAAATACGATGAGTGGCGTTACCACTACCCGGAGTTTGATACCACTCAAGTGTGGGCGAAAGTACCCTCACAGGAACTTAGTGACGCTTTGGTTGAAATATTGAAAGAAGGTGGTAATTAAATGCAACATACTCGACATAACAATGCTCGAAAACTTTTTTCAGAGATTGATCTTAACCCTCAAAATTATTTGATTATCCACTATTCCTGCGAAAGCTTTTATGACATAAAGGATGGACATACTCCTCGAATTACTTCTATTGCAGTTTACGCCTATGCCACCGCCCAAACAGATTCTTTTTCTATTCATAAAGTTGCCGAAAAATCACATATTCAGATTAGTGATATTGAACTCCATTATGATGAATTAGAAAAGAAAATGCTGGATGAATTCTTCGCATATGCCAAAGAACATAGTAATTTTTTCTGGATTCACTGGAATATGCGTGACATTAATTACGGATTTAAGGCTATTGAACATAGGTACTCTGTTTTAGGCGGTATCCCTTATAACATTCCTGATGAAAAAAAGATTGACCTCGCCCGTCAGCTAATAAACTGTTACGGTGTTGGTTATGCAGGACATCCCCGTATGGAGAAGCTTTTGGAACAAAATGATATTAAAGCCAAAGACTATCTTAATGGTTCGCAAGAAGCTGCTGCTTTCGCAAATAAAGAATACGTCAAGCTACATATGTCCACGCTACGTAAAGTTGATGTCTTTTCAAATATCCTCAACAGAGCAATTAACAACACACTGAAAGTTAATTCAAAATGGACAGAAATATATGGAATATCCATTCAAGGAATCCTAAATTATTGTAAAGATACATGGTGGATCCAAATCCTTTGGACATTTATTTCTATGGTTATTGGTGCTGTAATTGGAGAATTTATTGGAAAAATTATCTAACCATTACTTATTCTACCTAATTCAACACAAATAACGACAAAAAGCCCTTAGCTATGAGTTTTTACCCACAGCTAAGGGCTTTCTAAATAATATGGATTTATTTGTTGCACAACCACCTGTTAATCATTCTCTAACCCTAAAACCACTGGATTACAAGAATAATGGCTCTCATGCAACTGTTATCAATTTGTTATCAAAAGACTTTTAAAAGTGCCGCAAACCCGCATAAGCGCTGGGTTTACTAAGCATTTTTGTTTACTCAAACTCGGCGTGTTCTTTGTTGTTCTTAACTGTATTTATTTAAGTTTTATGCAAATACACGCCGTTTTATACTTCAATTACATCATTTATTCTGGCTTACTGATTTTCTGTTGCCAATATGTTGCCGCTATATCATAAATTCTCCTACAAAACTATGCTTTCTGCGCTATGATATAGAAAAATCGTAAAATTTTTATCATCAATATCGCTTATCGTTTCAGATATCATCTGATAATCTTTTGCTTGTAAGTTTTCTTCTACAATTGCATCAGACACTGTATATTTATAGCCACTCCCGCCTATCTTTTGGATGATTCTCTCACATATTATATCCACATAGAAAAGAAGATTTTCAACCAAATTCTCAATATTCATTATGTCATCTCCATCATGAATTATACGATTTCTTGCACGATAAATTCGTTGCAGATGCCATCTTAATTTTTTTTCATGTTCATTTAACATACGATTGAGATTTTTCTTCGTGCCAAATTGCTCATTTAAAGTAAAAATCCTAAATCTCAATAATGGAAATGCTTCTAATTCCCTATACAATTCTTTTCTCTTATCATCATATACCTCAAGTGCAATAAATGCAAATAATTTCTCTATTTCATCTCTCCCTACCGTGATCCCTGATAAAACCGCATCTGTTTTCCTTTTACTCCATCGTTGCAAATCTGATAGTAAATTTTTTACTATCTTTTCAATATAAGAGTTTATTAAGTAAGGTGTTACCAAATCAATAATATTAAAAATCCTACTGCGGTCATTATCGTTTTTTTCTTTTTCCAACAATAGTTCAAGAATGGACCATAAACTTAGCAAAGCATTCGATGGCGATTGAATCCCTAATGCCATATTATGTATCTCCATAATTCTAGATAGTTTATACAAGTTTTCATAATTTGTAGTCGCCATGTCAAACAGATTCAAAGCACTAGTAGAAGATACCGCAAATGATTTGGTTCTTTTTGATTTTTCTATACCAGATACAGGTTCCTTAATATATTTAATCTTATTTTCTCCTACCTTCACAAATCCATTTTTATAAATACCATTTTCAACATACCTAAAAAACGAGTAAAAATGGTTTAATAATCCGATTATGCTCTTCCCCAT
>NZ_QTVR01000031.1:0-18175 GCF_003460685.1 Blautia sp. OF03-13
GATTGCGTGGTTTATGGGACTTCCTGTATTGGTTGCAGCTGTCAGCAGTCTGTTTGGAGTCAGAGCGTTGTTTACAGGGATACTCTCGTCCCGAACCCGTGGGACAGTGCCTGAAATGCTGCTTGTATCTGCTACTATGATTTTGCTGCTTTGCGTGATAGAATATATTTATATGAGAGTGGTCAAGCACTCCAGTGATCGGTATTTGCTGACACTGATGCAGCCGCAGAGAGAAGAATAATTTGGAAGGAGGTGCTGTCGTGAAAAGAATTGCTGTTGTGGAAGATGAAGTCTATATGCGGGAAGAACTCTGCAATATGCTCCAAAAGGACGGGTATCTTGCGGAGGCAATCACCGAGTTTGAAGATGCCGCTCGGCTCCTGGCAGCCCTCCGTCCTGACCTTGTGATCTTAGACCTGAATTTGCCGGAGATCAGTGGCTTTCAAATCTGCCAGGAACTAAAGAATAAAACCGCTATCCCCGTCCTGGTACTAACTTCCAGAGATCAGGTAAAGGATGAACTGCAAGCGTTCCACTTGGGTGCCGATGAATATTTGACGAAGCCGTGCAGAAAAGACCGGCTTCTTGCCAGGGTATCCAATATTCTCAAAAGGTATGAAGGCCGTACCAATCTCATAGAGGGACCAGATTTCCTGTTAGACCAGCAGACCTACACGCTTTATATTCATAATACCTCTGTCGTGCTTCCAAAAAATCAGGGAAAACTGTTGGTTGCTCTTTTGTCCGGCGGCGATGCTCTGGTCACGACGGAGCAACTTTGCATAGCACTATGGGGAACCACGGAATACATAGACGAAAATGCCTTGCAGGTTAATCTGACCAGGCTGAAAAAGACGATGTCCGGTCTTGAGATGAAGCAGCGAATCGTTGCGGTTCGTGGGATGGGCTATCGTCTGGAAACGGGGGTGGCTCCATGAAGCAGCTTTGGCGCATAACAGAGCGATACTACCCCTGGCTATTGTTGCTGTTGGGCGTGGATTGCTTTTGTGCTATCATTCTTTGGATTTCTGACATTCAGGCATTTCAACCCTTGATTGGGTTAGTAGTTCTGACAAGCCTCCTTTTGTTTTCAGCGATTCTGTTTGTACTAAACAAGCGGGAGACTACCCGCCGAGAACTGTTCCGGGATTTCCTCAGTGATCCTACCATCTGCAACGAGGAACGGCTGCTCAGTGCCATCAGCCGGGAAGAAGGAGAATCTATCCGGCTTCTGGCATCAGTTTTACAGGAACACAAAACTGAGAGTAACAGTATGGCAGATGCCCTACAGGACTATGAAGAATATGTGGAGGGCTGGGCACATGAAGCGAAAACGCCCCTATCGTTGCTGACCATGCTCTTGGATAACCGGAACGATGAAATCTCTCCTTCCCTGCAAGCAAAGCTGGATTATGTCCGCAGTCAGCTTCAGGAGGATGTCACGCAGATGCTGTACTATGCCCGGTTGAAGAGCAGTACAAAGGATTACCGATTTGAGGATGTCAATTTGAATGACTGCTTGGGTGAAGTTCTGGAGGACTATGCCCCACTTCTTGAAGAGAAGCAGTTTGTCATTCTCAACAAACTGCAATCTGAAACAGTCTATACAGACCGTAGAGGACTTCAGTTTATGTTGGGACAAATCGTTAGCAATGCCATCAAATATAGCAGCGATAGTCCCATGCTTACAATTTCCGTGATACATTCGGAGACCGCAGATATCCTTTCTGTTGAAGATAACGGCATTGGCGTAAAAAAATATAATCTGCCGTACATTTTTCAAAAGGGCTTTACCGGGGATTCTACTGACAGCAGAAAGAAGGCTACCGGTATGGGACTTTACCTGGTTAAGAAGATGGCCGACGATCTAAATCTTCATCTGGAAGCAGCTTCCCAGTGGGGAAAGGGCTTCAAGATTGTCATCTTCTTTCCTAAATTGAGATCCAACGGAGGGAAATAATATAAACAGAAAAACGCCCGCAGGATTTTCTCCTGCGGGCAGCGTGTTGTCAGCTATCCCAAGGCTTGTATTCTGTTACAGTTTTCAAATAGGTTTCGGGATCGCCGTTCAAGATAAGGTCTGCATACTCCAAAGGAGCGTTGTAGATCAAATAATCCAGCTCTGACCGCTGATACATATTGTCAGCAATCTCGTTCTCAACGGCGATAGTGTCAATCGCAATCATACTGCCGTCGCTGAATTTCACTTCCACACAGCAATTATCCATATTGTAGGCACAAGATATTAAGGTTTTCATGGTATGTCCTCCATAATTCGTAATATAAAGCGAAAATCCCGTCTGACTTCCTGTTAGAAATCAGACGGGATTTGTCCGTATGCACCCCGGAAACCGTCAGCTAACAGTTGATAAGTAAATTAGTTCCTTATCACTGTTAAGCCAAGGTTTTCCGGGCTTTTCTTATACCTAAACAGGCTGATATAGTTTGACCTCATTTGACCAAACGAGAGCCGTTTTCACCCGATTTTTAGTGGTTAAATATAGGACAGTCGGCAAAAATGGGGTCAAAAAACGGTCTTAGTGGTTAAAAAATAGGACAACCAGAGAACAATTTCGGGGGTATTTTTGAGGGTGATTTGGCACTCTCAGACACCGGATTTTTCGCTGGAGGGTTTGGCATAATCTGACCAAATCTGAACAATTAAATACGATTCTAATGCAGGCACTCAGTAACAAATAACTGGGTGCTTTTTGTCATGGCGAGGAGGAAAGTGACTATCGTGCTTGCATCAGGGAGAGCGAGTGGATTTAACTTCGTCCCAAGTTGGGACGAAGTTGCGGGCTGACGAAATTTTGGCACAACAGGCGGGGTCAAGTAGAAATCAGGTTCAAAGATTTATTCGACTGACAGAACTGATTCCCGAACTGCTGGACAGGGTTACTTTTACTTCTGACACTCTGCGGAAGTATTTTCCCAGAAGCTACACACCAGCCAGGATGCAGGAGACCATTATCAAGCTATTGGAACAATGGCAGCGTAAACGTCAGAGAGACCAGGAGCGATGAAAGGAGCCGCCTATGAAAGATATTTTAGCAAGGGAGCTGAAAGGACATAACATTCTTGCTGTGGAACGCTTTAAGGACAGCACCCGATGGATGATTGAATTTGTTGTTCTCCATCCGTGCAGTGCTTACGGGAGCAGAGGTGATGAAATGCGTCTGTTTCTTGCAGAGGACAGCTATTAGAACGCTCTCCAAGATCATCAGCGCCGGAAAATCAAAATCAAGCGGTATGCCCGTGTTGTTGAGGGACACATCCTCGACTTTAAGCCGGGAAAGAAATGCACAAGAAAATATAGAGAAAGTTGAACGCCACAATTCTTTGATTTAGGATTGTGGTTTTTTTGTACCCAAAATTCGGAAGGAGTGAGGTCGATGGCCGTTTTTCGCATTGAACGGACCCGTGATTATACCGTGATGAGCAATCATCATTTACGAAATGCAAACCTGTCGTTAAAAGCCAAGGGACTGCTTTCCATGATGTTATCTTTGCCAGAGGACTGGAATTACGCCACCCGTGGTCTTGCAAAGATCTGTAAGGAGGGCGTGGATGCCATAGGCGCTGCGTTGCGGGAATTGGAGGCTGCCGGTTACATTGTGCGGCACAAGCTGCGTGACCGGCAGGGACGCATCAGCGATACAGAGTATGTCATATACGAGCAGCCACAGCTTAGAAAACCGGATACGGATTCACCAGATACGGAAAACCCGTATATGGATAAACCGGATACGGAAAAGCCCGCAGAATTAAATATAGAGAAATCAAATACTCAAAAACAAAATATTTATGGATCAAGTACCGATTCCATTCCCTTCCGGGATTGCGCGGCAGATTGTCTGCCGGAACGGAAAGGAAGGGATGCGATGTCACTCACAGAGATAGAGAGTTATCGGGAATTGATTCAGGAGAATATCGGGTATGAATACCTGTGTCAGCAGTATGAAACTTATCGGGAGGATTTGGATGAGATTGTGGAGCTAATCGTGGAAACGGTCTGTGCAAAGCGAAAGACCACCCGTATTGCAGGAAGTGATTTTCCGCATGAAATCGTTCGTTCCAGATTCTTGAAGCTGGATAACTCGCACATTGAGTTTGTCATGGACTGTTTACAGAAGAACACCACGGAAATTCGTAACATGAAGCAGTATCTTCTGACCGTTCTGTTCAATGCACCGACCACGATAAGCAATCATTACACCTCACAAGTAAATCACGATCTGTATGGCGGCTGGTAAATGGTCGCTTTTTTATTGCCCGGAACTGCCGGGAGAAAGGAGCAAGCATGATGTCTGAGGGAAAGACCATAGGGCAGCTGATGGAAGAAATGCGGGCAAAGGCAGGAGCGCAGAATTATCACGGTCATGGATATATGGATCTCCAGCGTTTTGCGGAGGACACCCGGCACATGATTATTTTTGATGTGCTGACGAACGATTCCCCTGTTGGCTGGAAAGGCGAACGAACCCGCCTGTTCCTGTCGGATACCGGTTATGAAAAAGCACTGGATAGTCAGGAAAAGGGGCAGATTAAGATTTTGAGCCACGCAAAGGTACGTCAGGGCAATCTGCACTATGACCGTTCTGACCAGTTACGCTAAGGAGGGCGGTATGAAGCGTTATCTTCTGCGGCGGCTGGTGGTTCCGCCTTAGCAAAAAAAGAGATTCCCTGCAAACTTCGTGGAAAGGAGGCGAGAAAATGCAGGAAGAAGTGGAAAACAGAACTTTGACGCTGGTTGTCAGTGGAACAAAGTTTACCGGCAGAATGTTAAAGGCTGCCATAAGCAAGTACATGGCACATCGCAAGGAAAAGAAGCTGGAAAAACAGAGAAGCCGTGATGCGCCGGTTGTTCCGCATGGAAAACAGACTGTGAAGCAGCTTGTCGGGCAGAATCAGGGAATATCCAACATTGAGATCACAGACCCCGCTATCAAGGAGTTTGAGAAAATCGCCCGGAAATATGGTGTGGATTATGCGGTGAAAAAGGACCGCAGCAGTTCTCCGCCAAAGTACCTAATTTTTTTCAAAGGCCGTGATGCAAATGCTCTGACAGCAGCTTTTACAGAGTACACCAACAAAAAGGTCAAAAAGGCAACGAAAACAGAGCGCTCGTCCGTACTGGCAAAACTTAACCAGTTCAAAGAGATGGTTAAAAATGCTGTGGTGGATCGCACCAAGCGAAAGGAGCTGGAACGATGAAAAAGACATTGGACATCAAAAAGCTCATTTTGCTGAATATGCCGTATATCCTGATGGGACTGTTTGCTACCAATTTTGGAGAGGCATGGCGAATGGCAAAAGGGGCGGATGCTTCAGAAAAGTTTCTTTCGCTGATTGCGGTTCTGCCTGGGGCGCTGGAAAGTTTCTGGCCAAGCCTGCATCCATTGGACTTGTTGGTAGGGCTGTGTTGTGGAGGCAGTCTGAGGCTGGCGGTGTATCTTAAAAGCAAGAACGCCAAGAAATATCGACATGGTTTGGAATATGGTTCGGCCCGCTGGAGTGCATAATTTTAAGTGTAAATGACACATACATGGACGCACAGGAGGTTATGCACATGACTGATTATAGCAAAATTACAGCCCTTTACTCCCGCCTTTCCGTGGGCGACGAGGACAGGGACGGCGGCGAGAGCAACAGCATACAGAATCAGAAGAAATTTCTGGAAAGCTACGCCAGACAGTTAAAGCTGACGAATATCCGGCACTACATCGACGATGACGAAAGCGGCAGGTTTTTTGACCGTTCCGCATACTCCCGCATGATGGACGATGTGGAAAACGGGAAAATCGGTGTCTGCATTATGAAAGACCTTACCCGCTGGGGGCGTGACTATCTCCAAGTCGGAAACGCTATGGAGATATTCAGACGGAACAATGTGCGCTTTATCGCGGTCAACAACGGCATTGACAGCGAGAAGCCCGACACATTGGAGTTTGCGCCCTTTATCAATATCATGTCGGAGTGGTACGCAAAGGACATCAGCAAGAAAGTGAAAACGGGCATTAAGACCAAAGGCATGAGTGGAAAGCCGATTGTCACCGAAGCCCCTTACGGCTATGTCAAAGACCCGGACGACAAGGATTTTTGGATAATCGACGAAGAAGCCGCCGAGGTTGTCCGTTTGATTTTCCGTCTGTTTATCGGTGGGAAGAACCGCAATCAAATCGCCATATATCTGACACAGGAGCAAATCCCAACCCCCACTTTCTACATGAAAGACCGCGGGTGGGGAACCTGTAAAAATAAGACGCTCAACGAGGATAACCGCTGCAAGTGGAACAAAGTCACCTTGACCAATATCCTCACACGGCAGGAGTATTGCGGCGATGTGGTCAACTTCAAGACCACAAAGCATTTCCGAGATAAACATAACCACTATGTAGACCGGAGTCAGTGGCACATCACAGAAAATGTGCATGAGCCGATTATCAGCCGCAGCGATTTTGAAACCGTACAGCGGATTTTGGAAAACGCACCCGTCAAACGCCCCAACGGGGACGGGGAAATCCACCCTCTGTCCGGCTTGCTTTTCTGTAAGGACTGCGGCGCAAAAATGCACATTCGTATAGATTACCGAAACGGCGGCAAGCGGCATGTTGCCTATTGCAGCGAGTACCACAAGGGGAAAGCCAGAAATCTGAAATGCAATTCCCCGCACATCATGGACGCGGACTTGCTCATGCAGACCATCGCAGAAGTGCTGAAGAAAATCGAGGACTATTCTATCAGCAATCGGGCGGAGTTTGAAGCCTTAGTGAAAAAGAACCTTGCCATGCAGCAGACCGACTAGACCAAAAAGTAGCAGAAGCGTATTCCGCAAATCACGACGCGCCTTGAACAGATTGACAAGGTGCTGAATAAGCTCTATGAGGACAACGCCCTCGGCACTATCCCGCAAGACCGTTATGAGCAAATGTCGCAGAAGTATTCGGAAGAATACTATGCGCTGAAAGCGGAGCTTGCCACGCTCCAAGAGCAGCTATCCGCTTATGAGAACGCGGGAGGACGGGCGCAGAAGTTTTTGAAGCTGACGGAACGCCATGCCGCCTTTACCGACCTGACCCCCGCCATTCTCAACGAGTTTATCAGCCGGATTGAAGTGCATGAGCGCGACCAGAAAAGGGCGAGATACGCAATCCAGCACATCAGCATATATTTCAATTATATCGGCAAGTTTGAGAATGAAGTGACACAGCTTGCAGAGCCGACCGAGCAGGAAATCCGGCAAATGCGGGAGGAAATCGAAGAAGCCAAAAAGGAAAAGAGCCGCGCATACCACCGGCAGTATTCAAGGGAGTACCGGGCGCGAAACCTTGAAAAGCAGCGGGAGTATGACCGCATGAAAGCGCGGGAATACCGGGCAAGGCGAAAGGCACAGGCTGCCGCCGCACAGCCCACACAGTAAAACAGAATAACCGTCAACCAAGAGGGATTTTCCGAACTACGGGAAATCCCTCTTTTGCGCCCAAAGAAAGGAGCCGCCTATGGCAGAACAGACCCCCGACAGTATCATCACAACCCAGAGGAACGGGAAGACCATTGTTGCGGAGTTGTTTTTCAATCACAGCAGCACAGAAACGTTCCGCGACAAGCTGCTCAAACTGGTACTTGCCGACAGTTCGCGTTTATCTGCGTCTGACGGTCAAGAGCCGGAAAAAACGGAAATCTTGCGATAACAGCCGCCCCGACGAACCATTCCCTGTCTGGACGGTTTCTATTTGAAAATCCTCATTTCCCCCAAGTCAAGAGCCGGAAAAAACACCCGAAAAATGCCCCTATTGCGTAACAGGGGCGCAGAAAGGAGCTTACATGAGAACAGGGCTTACGAAGCAGGAAAAGACCACCGATATTTGGTTTGACGAGAAAGACCCCCTTATCCATATCCGCACCCACAACACCGACTTAAAGAAGCGGCTTGCCGCCTACACCAGACAGCACCCCGACCAGTGCCGCCAGACCGACGCAGACCCCGAAACGGGCTGCATGGAGTTTGAGATTGCAAAGGGGCGCTTCTCTTTCCGTCTGACCGCCCCATACAACGAGGAACGGCGGGAAGCTGCGCGGCGGTCTGCCAGAGAAAACAAGGCCACTGACAGGCTGAAATGAGGTGGATTTATTCATAACCATGTGCTATGATATTTATAGATAGTGAAACTTCCTTTCAATTTTTTCATCTATACAAGTAACAGAGAAGAACAGGAGGCTTGTTCCATGAGAAAAAAGAGATTGATGATTGCAATAGCTGTATCATTTTAGTAGGTATCGCGGTAATCGTATTTTTTTCACAACAGGGGAAAAAACCGTATAAGGATTTGGACGCAGCGCAGATTGTTTCCGCTAAAGTGTTATTAACACCGCCAGACAAAACGATTGAGATTGAAAATATCCAAGAATTAGTTGAATATTTGAATGATGTTGTTGTCTATAATGAGGATAATTCTTACACAGAGTATGCTGGACAAGGCGTTGTTTTTACCTTGACTATGGTAGACGGTACACAAACAGATATTATGGCGTATAACCCATTTATTGTCATTGACGGTATCGGTTATAAGACAAAATATGAGCCATGTGAAGCACTCAACAACTATGCAAATGAATTACTAAACTCTGGGACTGCCAATATAATTTTGGAAGAACCGCCCACATTAAGCGTTGTGAGTGACGAAACCGCTATCGGTGCAGTATTAGGAACTTATTCGTGGCAAAAAACAAATATTGACGGAACTGCTGAAAGCACAATAGCTGATAGCCCACACCCGTTAGAGTGCAAGGATCTGTTGTCCCCGCCATTTGAAACAACAGAAACAACAGCTACATTAAGATTTACAGAAGACCCAGATACAATTTTAAGTGTGCAGTGCTGGAGTGACGAACATTGGGGAGAGCCTGCTGCAAACAGCGAAGATGTAACTATTGTTGGAAACGTACTCACTCTTAAACTGGGCGGATATATTTATGAAGTAACAGCTGAATGGAATACTGAAAATGGCTATGGCGGAACAGCAAGCTATTTTATATATTTGAAAACAGCAGACTAAAATTGAATAGCCACCCACAAGGGCAGCCGAGAAAATCGACTGTCCTTTTTCTATGCTTATGAGCAGAAAGGAGCGACCAACCATGACAAAGCCAAGAGAGAAAACCCGCGAGGAGCTGCAAGCCGAGATTGAGGACGGAAAGAAGAAAATCCGGCAGCTTGAGAACCGGGAGAAAATCATCAAGCAGAAGCTATCCGTCGAGGAACGCAAGGCGAGAAACCACAGGCTTTGCAAGCGCGGCGGCTTCATGGAAAGCCTTGTGCCGGAGCTTATTGCCATGCCGGACGAGGATGCGCAGACCTTTTTCCGGCTTGCCCTGACGAGCGAGCCAGCACAGGAGTTTTTGAAAAAACGAGCCGAGGAAACGACAAGCTGAAAATCCCTTAGGAACTAAGGGCGCACTTATACACCCTTACGGGCGTGTGCGCTCTGCCGAGGGCTTATCTCCGCACAGGGAGATTTCCCCGCGCTCCGATATGGCGGCTTTGCCGCAACAAGGGGCTGCACCCCTTGCGCCGCTTCGCGGCTATCCCTGCACACCCACAAAAACAGTACACCCGCCTTTGGCGTCTGTACCATTTTTGAGGGTTTTATTATCCTATCCGGGAGGTGATACCCATAGCCATTTACCATTGGAACATCGGCATTGTGAGCCGAGGAAAAGGCAAATCAGCCGTTGCCGCCGCCTACCGAAGCGGCGAAAAGCTGACAAACGAATGGGACGGAATGACCCATGACTACACTCGCAAAGGCGGCGTTGTCCATACAGAAATCATGCTGCCGCCCCTCGCGCCGCCCTCATTCTCTGACCGTTCAACCTTGTGGAACAGCGTGGAGCTTTACGAGAAAGCCGGGAACGCCCAGCTTGCGCGTGAGATTGACGCAGCACTCCCCATAGAATTATCCAGAGAGGAACAGATCCGGCTTGTCCGGAAATACTGTTCCTCTCAATTTGTTTCCAGAGGAATGTGTGTGGATTTTGCCATTCACGACACCGACAGCGGCAATCCCCATTGTCATATCATGCTGACTATGCGCCCCCTTGACGAGCGCGGCGCGTGGGCGGCAAAGTCCAAAAAGGAATATGACCTTGATGAAAACGGTGAGCGTATCCGCTTGCCAAGCGGCAGATATAAGACGCACAAGGTTGACCTCACGGGCTGGAACAGCCAAGAGAATGCGCTTGTTTGGCGCAAGGCATGGACTGATATTTCAAACGACTATCTTGAGCGTGCCGGAAGCCCGGAGCGTATCGACCACCGCAGTAACGCCGAGCGCGGCATTGACGAAATACCGACCGTCCATATGGGCGTAGCCGCCTGTCAAATGGAGAAGAAAGGTGTAGCCACCGAGAAAGGCGAACTGAACCGAAATATCCAAAAAGCAAACCGCCTTATACGGGAAATCCGGGCGCAGGTTAGCAAGCTCAAAGAATGGATTGCCGACCTGTTCAAAGTGTGGGAAACCGCCCCGAAGCAGCCGCCGCAATCTCCCAACCTTGCAAATCTGTTGATGAAGTATTTGAGCGTTCAGAGAGAAAAGAGCCGGAAGTATTCGCAGCGTTGGCAACAACAGCACACAGCCGATGAACTGAAAACCATAGCGGCAGCGGTCAACTATCTCTCCGAGCATGGCATCTCTAATCTTGACGAGCTGGACGCTTCTCTTTCCTCTGTCAGTGATAGAGCCTATTCAATCCGGGCAGGAATGAAAACCGCCGAGGAACGCATGAAGAAGCTACAAAAGTTAATTGAATACGGGAAGAACTACACAGAGTACAAGCCCATTCACGATGAACTGAAAAAGCTGCAAAACGGCTGGACAAACAAGCGCGACAAGTACGAGGAAGCCCACCGCGCCGAGCTGACCCTATGGAACGCAGCAAATCGCTATCTCCATGCAAATCTGCCGAAAGGAACAAAGACCTTGCCTATTGCGGAATGGGAACAGGAATATGCTGACCTCAAAACACAAAGGGACGGCGATTATACCAAACTGAAAGAAACCCGCGCCGAGGTTGCCGAGCTTCAAAAAATCCGCAGGTGCGTGGATATTGCACTCCGCGCCGACCAACCGGAGCAGACGCAGAGCCGCACCAAACGGCATGATATAGACCGCTGAAAGGAGTTGAACTTTTATGTATTACACCCAAGAACAGATAGACCGCGCCAAACAAGCCGACCTTGTTTCTTTCCTGCAATCACAGGGCGAGCAGCTTACCCGTGCCGGAAATGAATACCGCTGGAAGCGGCACGACAGCCTGACCGTCCGGGGAAACAAATGGTACAGGCACAGCCAGAGTAAGGGCGGTGCACCCATTGATTTTGTCATGGAGTTTTTCGGCAAGAGCTTCACCGAAGCCGTTGAACTGCTGACAGGCGAAAAAGGAGCCGCCCCGCCGCCGGACAGACCAAGCCCCGCGCCCCTATCCGACTTCCGACTGCCACCCCGCAGCACCGACAACCGCATAGCGAGGAACTACCTCACAGCAGCCCGCCGTATTGATGAAGATGTGACGGGCTTTTTCTTTTCCACCGGGGATATTTACGAGGAAGCCGCCCACCATAACGCCGTATTCGTCGGCAGAGATGAAAGCGGCATACCGCGATACGCCCATCAGCGCGGCACAGCCGGGAGTTTTCGGCTTGATGTGAAAGGCAGCGACAAAGCCTTTAACTTCTGCTACCGTGGCGAGGGCGAAAGGTTGTTTGTCTTTGAAGCCCCGATAGACCTCTTATCTTTCCTCTGCCTGTTCAAAAAGGACTGGCAGAAGCAAAGCTATCTGGCGTTGGGCGGCGTGGGAGAAAAAGCCCTGTTGCGCTTTCTCTCTGACCGTCCGAACATCAAGACCGTTTTTCTCTGCCTTGACAGCGACGAAGCCGGAAACGACGCTTGTAGCCGCCTTGCAGAGCTTGTGCCGGAGGGCTTGACCGTCCATCGGCTTATTCCTCTTTTCAAGGACTGGAACGAGGTATTGCAGCACCGGGCAGAAATCACAGACGGGAAATATCTGCGGGAAGCTGTCTATGGCTTGAAAGAGCCGCCGCAGGAAGAAACCGTTGAGATTATCTGCATGAGCGAGGTTGACACACAGACCGTTGAATGGCTATGGGAGCCGTATATCCCCTTTGGGAAAGTAACCATTGTGCAAGGCAATCCCGGCGAGGGCAAGACCACCTTTGCCCTACGCCTTGCCGTCGCCTGCACCACCGGGGGAACGCTGCCGGGAATGAAGCCCTTGCCGCCATTCCAAGTGATTTACCAGACCGCCGAGGACGGGCTGGGCGATACCGTCAAGCCCCGCTTGATAGAAGCCGAAGCCGACCTTGACCGGGTGCTTGTGATTGATGAAGCCAAGCGGGAGCTTACCCTGTCCGATGAGCGCATAGAAAAGGCAATCACGCAGAACGGGGCGCGGCTGATTATCCTTGACCCCATACAGGCGTACATGGGCGAAAAAACCGACATGAACCGGGCAAACGAAGTGCGCCCCATGTTCCGCCGCCTTGCCGATGTTGCCGAGCGTACCGGGTGCGCCGTTATCCTTATCGGACATCTCAACAAAGCTGCCGGAGGGCAGAGCGCATACCGGGGCTTAGGTTCTATCGACTTCCGCGCCGCAGCAAGGAGCGTCCTGCTGATCGGGCGCGTGAAGCGAGAACCGAATGTGCGCGTTATCGTCCATGACAAATCTTCCCTTGCGCCGGAGGGCAAGCCCGTTGCCTTTTGCCTTGACCCGGAAACGGGCTTTTCATGGATAGGCGAATACGACATCACTGCCGACGAGCTGCTGTCCGGCGCGGGCGGCAACACCGCCACCAAGACCGAGCAAGCCGAAAGGCTGATACTTGACCTGCTTGCAGACGGGAAAGAGCTTGCCAGCGAGGACATTGTAAAAGCCGCAGCCGAAGCCGGAATATCCGAGAGGACGGTACAGAACGCCAAGCGCAACATGGGCGGCATTTTAGGCGCAAGGCGTGTCGGCGGTCAATGGTACAACTTCATCAAGAAGAAGCAGCCACCCGAACCCGCAAGCTGAAAGTGCAAAACGCAGACCCTTTGCACTTTGCACTTTGCACTTTCGCACTTTCACGATAATTTGCGTCAATAACTCAAAAAAGCACTTGACAAAACGCTTCATGGGGAACCCGTGAGGATATTGCACCTTACGTTGATCCTGTATTTCAGAACAATGTGATTCTGACGAAAACGGAGAGCCTGACCATGAACAGTCGCCCCAAGGACTCCAAGACTGCCAGAAACAAAAATGTACTGGTGATTGGCGGCTCCGGTTCCGGTAAGACCCGATTCTGGCTGAAACCCAACCTGATGCAGATGCACAGCTCCTATGTTGTGACGGACCCGAAAGGAACAATTCTGGTGGAGTGTGGAAAAATGCTCCAAAGGGGCGCACCCAAGCTGGAGAAGGACGGAAAGCCCATGAAGGATAAGCGCGGCAAGGTCATTTATGAGCCGTACCGAATCAAGGTCCTAAATACCATCAACTTCAAGAAGTCCATGCACTATAACCCCTTTGCATACATCCACTCGGAAAAGGATATTTTGAAGCTGGTGACAACGCTGATCGCTAATACAAAAGGCGAGGGCAAGGCCGGAGATGATTTCTGGGTCAAGGCGGAAACATTGCTGTATTGCGCGTTGATCGGATATATCCACTATGAAGCTCCGGTGGAGGAGCAAAACTTCTCCACCCTCATCGAGTTCATCAACGCCATGGAAGTCCGGGAGGATGACGAGGAGTTCAAAAATCCTGTAGACCTGATGTTTGATGCACTGGAATCGGAAAAGCCAAACCACTTCGCAGTGCGGCAGTATAAGAAATATAAGCTGGCAGCCGGTGTTGTATGCTCTAAAAGACTTCTTAATCAAGCGGTTGGGAAGTCTCTTAGAACACACAACCTAAAACCGAAGAAAGGAGCGCAAGTTATGAGAAAAAACGAGAAAATCACAGCTCTGTACGAACGATTGAGCCGTGATGACTTTGGCAAAGATGATGACCAACAGCGTGAGAGCAATTCCATTTCCAATCAAAAAGCTATGTTGGAGGAGTTCGCCGCACGGCAGGGCTTTACAAACATTGTCCATTTCACGGACGATGGCATTAGCGGCACCTGCTTTGACCGTCCCGGATTTTTGGCAATGATGAGAGAGGTTGAAGCCGGGAATGTGGAGTATCTGTGTATCAAGGACATGAGCCGCATGGGTCGTGACTATCTGAAAGTCGGTCAGATTATGGAAATCCTGCGTCAGCGTGGCGTTCGCCTTATCGCCATCAATGACGGCGTGGACAGCGCCAGAGGGGACGATGATTTTACCCCTTTCCGCAACATTATGAACGAGTATTACGCCAGAGACACCAGCCGTAAAATCCGTTCCACTTTCCAGTCCAAAGGCAAGTCCGGCAAGCACCTCACAGGCACGGTCATTTACGGCTATCTCTGGAACGAAACCAGAGACCAATGGTTGGTTGACCCCGAAGCCGCTGATGTGGTCAAGCGCATCTTTGCCATGACGATTGAGGCTACGGTCCGTATCAGATCGCCAGCAAACTGAAATCGGAAAAGGTGCTTATTCCGTCTGCTTACCTTGCCCAACACGGCGAGGGCGTGAACAAAAACAAGACTTTCAAAGATGTGTACGGCTGGGGTTCTTCCACCATCTGCAACATTCTTGAAAAGCGTGAATATCTGGGACACACCGTCAATTTCAAGACCCGAAAGCACTTCAAGGACAAGAAAAGTCATTATGTCCCGGAGGACGAATGGACGATTTTTGAGAATACGCACGAAGCCATTATTGACCAGCAGACCTTTGACCTTGTGCAGAAAATCCGTGGGAATGTCAGACGCTACCCGGACGGCTGGGGCGAAGCAGCTCCCCTCACAGGCTTGCTTTATTGTGCCGATTGCGGCGGCAAGATGTATGTCCACCGCACCAATAACGGCAAGCGCATTTCTCAATACACCTGCTCACAGTACACCAAAGTTCCTTGCGGAACGCTCTGCAAGACCCAGCACCGTATCAATGAAGATGTGGTACTGTCCCTTGTCTCTGAAATGCTGAAAGCCATTGCCGAGTATGCGAAGCATGACAGAGCCGAGTTTGTCCGTGTGGTGCAGGAAGCGCAGTCCAGCCAGCAGACCGCAGAGGTCAGGAAACAGCGGGCACGCCTTGCCACAGCAAAGCAGAGAGTTTCCGAGCTGGAAGTCCTGCTCTGCAAAATCTATGAGGACAACATTTTAGGAAAGCTGTCCGACAGCAGATACGCCACTCTGGACGCTCAATACGCAAAGGAGCAAGCCGAGCTTACCGCTGAAATCTCTGCTCTGGAAAAGGCTGTCAAGAGCTATGAGAAGCACGAAAAGGACGCTGATCGTTTTATCGCTCTGATTGACAAGTATGAGAACTTCGACAAGTTGACCATTGCCATGCTCAACGAGTTTATCGAGAAAATCCTTGTGCATGAGCGTGACCGTAAAGGCAGTATACAGACCACACAGGAGGTCGAGATTTACTTCAATTTTGTTGGGCGATTCGTTCCCCCGGCGTTTGGAGAAGCGGAGCTTACCCCGGAGGAATTAGAGGAAATCCGCAAGCGTGAGGAACGCAAGGACAGGCTTCATCAGAACTACTTGAAGCGGAAAGCCAGCGGAGCGCAGAAGCGATACGAGGACAAAATCAAGGGGCGAAAAAAGGCAGAAATCGAAGCCAAGAAAGCCGCCATTCGTGCGGAGGATATTGCAAAGGGCGTGTTCGTTCCTGTCAGCAGTTTACCGCAGAGAGAGCCGATGAAAGGAGTACAAACAGCATGAATATCACTTACACACAGAACGGCGATTATCTTATCCCAAACATCATTATCCGCAAGACCAAGCCCCTCGGACACTACGGCAGACTTCGCAAGGCGTATCTGGAAATGCACCGTCCGATACTGTTCAATGAGCTGGTTCTATCCGACAAACTCTTTGAGCATTGCGCCGAGATTGACGAAGCGGCACGAAACCGCATGGAGCTGATCGTGCGGTCACTGGCAGAGCAAAACGGCGTGACCGAGCAACTGAAAGCTGAAAATCAAATGGAATGGGTGCGTCAGATGAACGCTTGCAAGGCACAGGCAGAGGAGATTGTGAAAGCGGAATTGATTTATGATTGAGCGAGGAAGTCCGGGCAGAAAACTGTTCGGACTTTTCTCATATAGTCCAAAGTTGCGGTAGAACTGTTCACAAGTTTTATGGTACAATTTGAATACGAAAAGTGAGCAACAAATGGAGGCTGGCTGACACATTTGTCTGCGGGCGTGATGTCCCAATCGGAAATTTCGTCAGACCATATCTCCATTTTAAAAGAAAAGAGCAAGGCCGGATAGACCTTACTCTTACATTATGAATCGGAATTTACGAAAGAGGTACAGAACATGAAGAAAATCAGAGGATTGCGTAGTTCCGGCAGAGCCGGAACGGCAGCAGCCAGAGCCGCCCCGGAGCTGGTGGAGCCGATTTTGGAGTAAATAAAAGGGGTGATGAAATTTTGCTGGAAACAACGCAAATAAAGCAGCGTTTACCGTTTATTGATTTGATAAGAGGTATAACCATTATTGAAATGATTTCGTATCATTTCTTATGGGATTTAGTTTATCTGTATAATGCAGATATTCCATGGTATAAGTCCCACGGTGCCTATATTTGGCAGCAATCCATTTGCTGGACTTTTATTTTGCTGGCTGGGTTCAGCTGGCATTTAGGAAAAAAACACATGAAAAGGGGATTGTGGGCGTTTGGTGGTGGTGTGGTCGTTTCGCTCGTTACCGCCATAGTTCTTCCCAATGATCGGGTGCGCTACGGTGTTCTAACGCTTATTGGCAGCTGTATTTTGATATGGATTTTACTGGATAAGGTTCTGAAAAAAATCCCGGCTGGGGTTGGGGTAAGTGTTAGTTTTGTGCTATTCCTCATTCTCAGAAGTTGGACGAAGCAAGACCCCATCCAACTATCTGATAATTTGCTGAATGTTACATGGTTGAAATCGGTATTAGCTTATATTGGATTTCCGCAAGCTGGCTTTTCATCTACCGACTATTTTCCGTTGCTCCCATGGATTTTCTTATTTGCAACAGGATATTTCCTGTACAGTTTCTTACAGGAAAAGGGGCTGATTAACCGGCTATTTGGAAAATGGAAAGTTCCAGGTATTAACTTTTTAGGGAAACATTCGCTTATTATTTACATGATACACCAACCGATCTGCTATGTTGTAGCGTTCTTGGTTTCGGAGATTTTTTAATATTGAGCCGTTGATCGGTGGAGTAAACAAGAAAGGAAGCCACCAAAAAGGGGGCTTCCTTTCTTTAATATCGGCAAATGTGTTTATTTTTGATTATCACAGTTTGTAGCCGGTGATGTATCGGTCGCTACCAACTTCGCCAGTGAAGAAATCGTTAAGGGAGCTGCAAGCGAAGAATCTCTAATACGACAGATTCAAGTTTGGCGAACTGATAAAATCCCTTTAGGAACTAAAGGGCGCACTTCTATACTCTCCTATCGGGAGTATGTGCGTCCTGCGGAGCTCATTCCCAGTCAGCAGAAGAAAACTGCCCGACCGAGAATGTTTCGTCATTTCGTTCCGTCAAGGGAGCTACACTCCCTTGCGCCGCTTATGCGGCTATCCCTTGTGGACTTGCCGTCTGCAAACAGCATAAAATGCTGTTCGCCGCCAGCAAGTTTGAAGGCGAATAAAATGAATTTTATGGAACAAGCAAATCGGAAGTTCAATGTGAGGAAAATTAGATGAAGAAAAAGTCTTATTGGTTAAGTATTAGTGTGTTCGTATTGATACTGATATGGACGGTTTATTATTATGCAATGCAGTACACAGGAGGATTTGCAGACTTAAAGGACTCTATTGTTTGTGGGATTGTAGGTTTGATATGTATCGTATTTATCGTGAAAAGAACTATTGACTTTTTGAAAAACAAAAAATCGTAAAATTTCAGTTGATATTTCACTTATTTTAGGAAATTTAATAACTGTTATATTTGATTATCAAATTCCTCACAAACCCTTGAAAATACTAAGTTTGTAGCAAGTGAACTTTCCCTT
>NZ_QTVR01000032.1:0-17252 GCF_003460685.1 Blautia sp. OF03-13
AAATATAAAAAACAAGATCAAAAAATATCATATAAAACAAAAAGCATATTTGATATACTGAGAAAACAAAAAGCATATTTGATATACTGAGATTATTCAAAATCATATGAGTTTGTAGAAACTGAAATTTGCAAATTTAAAAGGGAGAATTCTTATTGTCTAATATCAGACAGGGTTTTAAAGGAGGTTTTTATGAAACGAAAAATAATATCAGTGATGCTAACGGGCACTATGATCGCAGGAATGCTTACAGGCTGCGGTTCAGACAGTAGCAGTAAAAGCAGTTCAAGTGTAATTTCCGGGTCGTCAGAAACTGAAACGGAGACTACAGAAGCAGACGAAAGTGATGATAAGACACCAGTCACATTTGAATATTTCAATGCAGACGGCAAAAATGGAAATTGGGATAATCCGGTAGCAAAAGCGATCACAGAGGCGACTGGTGTTACGTTGGATGTCAGCTATCCGGTTGCATCGCAAGGAGATGCAAAAGAGGATGTTGCGTTGATGATTGCAAATGATGAATATCCGGATCTGATTTATGCAAAATCAAATGCAACGGATCTGTATGCAGCCGGTGCCTTAATTGATATGACAGATCTGATTGAAAAATATGGACCCAATATAAAAAAAATGTACGGAGATGAGCTGGAAAAATTACAGTGGAGTAAAGATGATCCGGGAATATATCAGCTGTCTTATGCGGGTGTAAATCAGAAAACACTGACAACAGGAGGAACCTGCCAGATCCAGTGGGCTGCACTGAAAGAGAATGATTACAAATATCCAAAAACAATAGATGAATATGAAAAAATGATCAAGAGCTATTTGGCAGCTCATCCAAAGACAGAAGATGGTTTGGATATGATTGGAATTACTATGAGTGCAGCAGACTGGCATTGGCTGATTACACTGAGTAACCCGGCAGGCTTTATCGCAGATGCAGCGCCGGATAATGGACAGTGGCTGATTGATGATGACTATACAGTACATTTAAAAACGGTTACGCCGGAAGAAAAAGAGTATTTTAGATGGTTATGCCGTATGTACAATGAAGGAATTCTGGATCCGAATTTTGCAACACAGACGGATGATGACTATATTGCAAAGGTTGCCAGCGGCCGTGTTGTTGCCTTGACAGATTCAGAATGGCACTATAGTCAGTGTGAAACAGCATTGATGGCTGATGGAAAAGTAGATCAGACATATGTTGGACTGCCGGTAACCTTAAGAGAGGATCAGGTCTGCAAATCTCTTTTGTATCAGGGAACAACGGTCGGATATGGAATGGCAATTACAAAAAGCTGTGAGGACCCAGTTCGTGCAATCAAATTCATGGATTATCTGTGCTCAGATGAAGGACAGATTTTATATCATTGGGGAATTGAAGGAGAAAATTATTTCCTGGACGAAAATGGAAAGCCGTATCGTACCGATGAAGAAGTTGCCAAAGCACAGTCAGATCCAGACTATCATAAGAACACAGGTATTGATAACTATACTGGATTTCCAATCTATGGAGCAGGTTCTTATACTGAGGACGGATTCCCGTATACTCCAACGACGAAAGAATCTGTGATTGCAAATTATAACGAAGCGGAAAAAGCCGGATGCGAGGCAATGGGAATCGAAATGCTGACAGATATGTTTCCGCAGCCAGAAGAATTTGAGCTTCTTCCATATTCTGCACTCTGGGCATATCAGCAGCCACAGGAACTGACCGAGCAGCAGAATACAATTTCGGATATTAGTTGGCCAGGGCTGGTAAAATGTGTTTCGGGTACGGAAGAGGAATTTGACGCAAATTGGGACAACCTGGTAAACGAACTGGAAGAAAATGGTCTGGCGGATACAGAGAAGGCTGTTACTGAATTTCTTGCTACGAAACTTGTGAATACTGATAAATGAAAAATCTAAATTTCCCGGCTATACTGGGAAGAATAGAGTAGTTGAAAACGTTAATGATTGCAATAAAAACGCCAAACTTCTATGCAGCAATGAAGTTGACACTGCAAGCTAAATTTACGTATAGAACAGGTACGAATTTTACATACAAGTCGCTGTATACCAGTGAACTGTAATCAGCTTTAGTCCGCGATTATGATAGCCTGGTTGATTTTTTACTTGAAGTGAGTATAATTAGGTAAGAACAGAAATGTTCTCGATGTAAGAGCATCGTTAAAAGTTGGACTGCAGATGGAGCAGGATAAATTTCCATCTATTTAGGTCCTTTAATAAGACATTGAGTCTGACAGCTTGGAGTAAGTTATAGTCCACGTGGGGGACTTAATGATTTCCATGCCGTTAAAGGTATCTTAACTGGATACCGAGGCTGACAACCAGCAGAAAACTCTTTACAAAAGATGTTCTTAGAGGAGTGTGGTTAAGTATCACACTCCTCGTTACATATGAGATATGGATAGTAAAAAAGAAAGGGATTTCAATATGGAAAAACAGACAGGCTGTGTCCACATCTACTGTGGGGATGGAAAAGGAAAGACGACTTGTGGTATGGGACTCTGCACGCGTGCGGCAGGGTATGGATACCGTGTTTTGATTTATCAGTTTATGAAAGATAACAGCACGAGCGAGCGGAAGGTGCTCTTACTGTCGCCGAATGTGACGTTTGTGCCGGGGCAGGACAAGATAAAGTTTTCGTTTCTGATGACACCGGAGGAGAAGGCAGAGCAGAAACGGTATTATGAAGAGCAGTTTCAGAAAGTGACAGAAAAAGCAGTTCGGGAAGAATACGATGTACTGTTTCTGGACGAGCTGGTTTATACGATTGGAAGCAAACTGTTTGATGAGCAGCTCCTTCTGGATTTTCTGGATCACAAGCCGGAGAAGCTGGAAGTGATTCTGACAGGGCAGGGACCATCGGAGGCGCTGATTGAGCGGGCGGACTATGTTTCGGAGCTGAAAAAAATCAAGCATCCGTTTGACAAGGGTCTTGCGGCAAGAGATGGAATCGAGCGGTAACGCTGAAAAAACAAGAAAAAAGATACTGTTTTGCGGGGAAGATGATTCCATGCAGAACAGTATCTTTTTCTTGATTTTGCGGGCAATGAACCAAAATCTGTGATGGAACAAGTTTCTGGTGATTGCCGCGATAACCTGAGAAGTATCTGGAAGCCGCTGTAAGACAGAAAATAACGTTATTATTTCGCACCGCGATCCGCAATCATTTTCGTGGATTTCTTCACGCAGTACAGACATGTCGGTGCGATATAGCAGCAGGCGGCGAGCCACGCAGCCTGATCCGCAAAGCAGATTGCGGTGAAGCCAAACGCACCGACAAATCCCAGGCAGACAATCGTTCGTGCCAGCATCTCCATTACGCCGGAGAAAACGGCTCTTCCCGAGTAGCCAAGTCCCTGCGTTACCATACGGCAGACATTCAAAATACCAAGCATCCAGTAGAAAAATCCGAGGCAGCGCAGATATTTTGCCGAAGCGTTGATTGCTTCAAAAGCAGAGCTGACAATAAAGAGCTTTGTCAGCGGCCGTCCGAACAGAATCATGATGACACCCGCAAACGCACCATAGCCGACACCGACAAGCACACCCTGGCGGAGTCCCTGATGGATTCGCTTTGACTGGCCGGCTCCGAGATTCTGACTGCAGAAGACGGAAGCCGCGGTACTGATCGCATCAAACGGGCACATCATAAACTGTTTGATTTTCATAGCAGCTGTGAACGCCGAAACATAAACACTGCCAAGTCCATTATTCGCTGACTGCATTACCATACTGCCGATCGCCGTGATCGAAAACTGCAGTCCCGTCGGAATGCCCATTGCGAGGAGTTCCTGCGCGGCATCCTTTCGCAGAGTGCGGTTTTCCTTTGTCGGAAGCAGGAGCTTTACCTTACGGGAAATAAAAAACAGACATAAAAGTCCGCTGATCGCCTGGGCGGAAATCGTCGCAATCGCCGCGCCTGCGCACCCCAGATGCAGAATGATAATACAGAACAGGTCGAGGAAAATATTCAGAATTGCCGAAAATGCCAGAAACAGAAACGGTGTGCGGCTGTCCCCGACGGCGCGCAGGATGCTGGAAAGATAATTGTACAGAATCGAAAACGGAATTCCGAGGAAAATCACAAGCTGATATGCGTAAGCATCCGCGAAAATATCGGACGGAACCGACAGCAGGTGCAGAATCGGTGCACAGAGTAAACTGCAGAGTGTGGTCAGAATGGCCGCAATCAGGACAGCAAGTGCAGCACCATTAAAAATATAATCGCGCATTTTATCAAGCTTTCCGGCGCCGAAATACTTGGCAACCGGGACACTGAATCCCGTGCAGCTTCCCATACAGAAGCCGAGCACCAGAAACTGTACACTGCTGCTTGCACCGACGCTGGCGAGTGCCTCCGGGCCAAGTGCCTGGCCGACAATCGCCGCATCAATGATGTTATACGTCTGCTGCAGCAGATTTCCGATGAGAAGCGGAAAGGCAAACGAGAGCATCAGCTTTACCGGATTTCCCTTTACCATAGATGTTGCCATAAAAAACGCCTCCCCTGCTTAATATGCACGTGAATTATAAACGAGCGCCGTCTTATTCAGGTTCTGGATCATGAAATAGTCGGCAACGAGCTGGCCAATTCCGCCGGTCAGGTAGCCGAGCAGCGTCCACAGAAGAATGGCGGAACCGTTTTCCTCAATCATCACACCGTAGCGGTCGTAGGATTCGCGGTACATGCGGTTTGCCTGTTTGTAACGCCAGTAAACGCCGTAAATTCCACAGGTAACCCAGGACAGAAGCAGCACGATAATGTAGTTTGGGCTGTCTTCGCCGTCACCGTAAAAGATGGTGTTCAGGTCTTCCACATAAACATACCAGAAGTAGATCGAGTAGAGTCCGCACGTCAGAAATGTGAGCAGAAGATAGAACCAGAAACTGCGGTTGTCTTTTACATTCATTTGTAAATACCCCCTTTAATTAAGATAGAACCATTGTAGCACGCGCCCGAGAGAAGGGTCAATAGAAAGGAGCGGGTCGTGGTAATAAATGCGCCAGGCATAAACGGCGAGAAGCAGCACGACAAGCACCGTAATGATCCCCTTTTTAAAACGCCGAAGTCCCGCCGTCTGTTCCGGCCCGAAGAAGAGCCATATCCCTGCGGGCAGTACGGCATAGACGAGCGGATGCATCCGAAATGCCGCCCGAAAATGACCGGAGAGCATTAACAGTACCGCGCGGCTCATTCCGCAGCCCGGGCAGGAAATGCCGGTGGAAAACCGGATCGGACAGCCGATGCCTGTGAGGGTGATGAAGGCGACGTAAACGCCGAGGAGCAGGCAGAAGAAAAAGAAATCGCGGCAGCGTTTCTTCAGAAAAGAAAGATACGCGCTGCCGCGGCCGGGATCACGTTTCATGGAGTTTGGTGACGGCGTATTCATATAAAGCCTCCTTGCGCTCGCTGTCGGTCGTGAGAAAATGCGAGTACAGAACGTCGATCATAACGAGAATCGGGAACTGCGGAGAGATTGCGCCGCCGTTTTTCAGATGCTCTTTGACCGCAAGCAGCAGGACTTCATCGCAGAAGGCATCGTAATCGCTGGAGCTGCGGGAAGTAAAGAGAATGGTAGAGGCTCCCTTTTCCTTTGCGGCTCCGAGCGCACGCAGCACCTCCGGTGTCTGTCCGCTGACGGTAATGCCGATTGCAGCGCAGCTCTCATTGAGCAGAACGGCATTCATTTTCATGATGTGAATGTCGGTAATTGCTTCAATATCCACGCCTGCAAGCATAAAACGCAGCTTCATTTCCTGGGCGGAAAGTCCGGAGCTTCCAAGACCGTAGACATACACCCGACGCTTCGAAGTGAGAATATGGCAGATGCGGTCAATCTGCGCGCGGTCGGCGAGCGAGTAGCTTTTATTCAGCAGCTCCTGATACGTATTCAGCACCTGTTTGATGTGATCGTCCGTGCCAGGCAGTGCGGCGTTCAGGCCTTCCTGGTAACGGTAGACAAATTCGCGGTAGCCCGTGTAGCCGCATTTTTTCGCAAAGCGGGAGAGCGAAGCCTCCGAAACATAGAGCAGTTCCGAAACGTGGCGCGCGGACAGATCCGACTCGTCGGTATTATGAATAAAAAAATCTGCTACCGTCCGTTCCAGGGGAGTGAACGAGGGATAGACAGACTCAATGACAGGAATAATCGATTTTTCAAAGTGTTCCATGGAACGTAAGTCCTCCTGGTATCTGTAAATATCTGAAAAAAATTCAGATCAGTTCTTGCTTTATTGTATCACAGGCAGAGTGGTGAATCAACTTTCAATTGTGTGTGAATTGCACGGGAAAGCGGGCGGAAAAATGGAAAGAACTTTAATGACGTGAAAGTAATTTCTAAAATATAAAAATAGTTGAAAATAAAATCAACATAAATTATAATCAGAACAGATCAAAGAAAGAAGGCAAGACAATGATTATCAAAAACGGACGTGTATTTCAGGAAGACGGAACGTTTGCGGAAAAAGATCTTTATATAGAAGGAAAACGTTTCGTTTCCACAAAAGAAGAAGTGATCGATCAGGAAGTGATCGATGCGAAAGGCATGATGGTTCTGCCGGGACTGGTTGACGTACACAGCCACGGCGCTGCCGGACATGATTTTTCAGACGGAGACGTGGAAGGTTTAAAAGAGATCCTGCGCTACGAGAAAGCGCACGGCATCACCTCTTACTGCCCGACATCCATGACACTGCCAAAAGACGATCTGCTGAAAATCTTCGGAATCATCGAAGCAATCAAAGATGAGCCGGAAGCAGAAGTGATCGCCGGCGTCAACATGGAAGGACCGTTCATCGATCCGATCAAAAAAGGCGCACAGGCAGAGGAGAACATCGTGGCTCCGAACGCTGAGTTCTTCCGCGCATGCAATGCGGCGAGCGGCGGAAAAATCCGTCTCGTGACACTGGCCCCGAACATGTCAGGTTCTCTGGAATTTATCAAAGAAGTTTCCGATGAAGTCATGGTTTCCATCGGCCATACAACAGCAGATTATGACACCGCGCTGGCTGCCATGAAAGCAGGAGCACACCATGTCACCCATCTGTACAACGCCATGCCGCCGTTCGCACACCGTAACCCTGGTGTCATCGGCGCCGCATTCGACGATCCGGAGTGCCGCATGGAGCTGATCTGTGACGGCTATCACATTCACGGTGCGGTTGTCCGCGCGACCTTCTCCATGATGGGAAGTGAGCGCATGGTTCTCATCAGCGATTCCATGATGGCAACGGGAATGCCGAACGGAACGTATTCCCTCGGGGGACAGGCTGTCTGGATGAAAGACGGAAAAGCAACCCTGACCGACGGTGAGACCATCGCGGGTTCCGCTACGAACCTGTACGACTGCATGAGAAAAGCAGTTTCGTTTGATATTCCGCTGGCAGATGCCATTTTTGCGGCAACAAGAAATCCGGCACAGAGCATCGGTATCTACGATGAAGTAGGATCCATTGCACCGGGCAAAAAAGCGCATGTACTTCTGGTGGACGACGAACTGAACCTGAAACAGGTTATTATGTAATTTATTATATAGAAGAAATTTGGAGGAAAAACAAATGTTATTAATTGAAGCAAAAGATTACAATGATATGAGCAGAAAAGCAGCAAACATCATTTCCGCGCAGGTGATCATGAAACCGCATGCAGTGCTCGGCCTTGCAACCGGATCTACCCCGGTCGGCGCTTACAAACAGCTCGTTGAGTGGTACAACAAAGGTGACCTTGATTTCGCAAATGTCACCAGCGTAAACCTGGACGAGTACAAAGGACTCTCTCCGGAGAATGATCAGAGCTATCGTTACTTCATGAACACCAACCTGTTCAATCATGTCAACATCAACAAAGAGCGCACCTTCGTTCCGAACGGACTGGAGCCGGACAGCGAAAAAGCATGCGCAGCTTACAACGAAATCATCCGCAGCGTCGGCGGCATTGACCTGCAGCTTCTTGGACTTGGAAACAACGGCCACATCGGATTCAACGAGCCGGGCGCAGCATTCGAGAAAGAGACACACTGCGTTGATCTGACCGAGAGCACCATTCAGGCAAATAAACGTTTCTTTGAAAAAGTAGAGGATGTTCCGACCCAGGCATACACCATGGGAATCAAGAACATCATGCAGGCAAGAAAAGTTCTGCTGATCGTCAGCGGCGAAGGAAAAGCAGAGATCCTCGACAAAGTTCTGTACGGACCGGTTACTCCGCAGGTTCCGGCTTCCATCCTGCAGCTTCACAACGATCTGACAGTTGTAGCGGATGAAGCAGCAATGTCTGTGATCAAAGCAAACCACAGATAATTGTTACGATGAATGAAAAGTCCGCCGAATGGGGAGAATATGAAAAATCCCCGTACGGCGGGCTTTTTTGCGGTTTACAAATCCATGTAAATGTGTTAGCATAAAACTAGCGCACAAAAGCAGTGCATAAAATGAAAACACAGTGACGAAGAGAGTACATCTGCATTCGCAAATTTACAGAGAACACCCCCGAAAACCATTCCGGTTTTGCAGGCTGAGAGGGGAGGAGGAGCGGCAGATCGAACATGGCTTCCGAGAGGCGCACCGAACCGTGAAAACAACAATCTGAAACGGTAAGGCTGCGACAGGTTCCGCCTGTTACAGCGGAGAGGTATAGCACATGTACCTGCAGAGGTTTCTGCTGTGAGGCAGGGACGAAAAGAAGTGGTATCACGGGTAAACAAACCTGTCTTCTTCCGACTACAAGAGAGCGGAATAAGGCAGTTTTTTTATTTGAAAGGAGAAATGAAAGCAATGGAAAAAATCAGACCGAAATATTATATCACCACGGCGATTGCCTACACATCCGGCAAGCCGCACATTGGAAACACCTACGAGATCGTACTCGCGGACAGCATCGCCCGCTTCAAACGTCAGCAGGGCTACGATGTATTCTTCCAGACCGGAACCGATGAGCATGGCCAGAAGATCGAGCTGAAAGCAGAAGAGGCAGGTATCACGCCAAAAGAATTCGTAGACAACGTATCCACCGAGATCAAGAGAATCTGGGATCTGATGAATACGTCCTACGACAAATTCATCCGTACCACCGACGCCGATCACGAGGCACAGGTACAGAAAATCTTCAAAAAACTGTACGATCAGGGAGATATCTACAAAGGATATTACGAAGGTCTTTACTGTACACCGTGTGAATCCTTCTTCACCGAGTCCCAGCTTGTAGACGGAAAATGCCCGGACTGCGGACGCCCGGTTACCCCGGCAAAAGAAGAGGCATATTTTTCAAAATGAGCAAATATGCACCGAGACTGATCGATTATATCAACACCCATCCGGAGTTCATCCAGCCGGTTTCCAGAAAGAACGAGATGATGAACAACTTCCTTCTTCCGGGACTGCAGGATCTCTGTGTATCCAGAACCTCCTTCACCTGGGGAATCCCGGTATCCTTCGATCCGAAGCACGTTACCTACGTATGGCTGGACGCACTGACCAACTACATCACCGGAATCGGTTATGACTGTGACGGAAACAGCTCCGAGCAGTTCAACAAGCTGTGGCCGGCAGACCTGCATCTGATCGGAAAAGACATCATCCGTTTCCATACCATTTACTGGCCGATTTTCCTGATGGCACTCGATCTGCCGCTTCCGAAACAGGTATTTGGTCATCCGTGGCTGCTGCAGGGCGACGGCAAGATGAGTAAATCCAAAGGAAACGTGATTTACGCAGATGATCTGGTAGACCTGTTCGGCGTAGACGCCGTCCGCTACTTCGTTCTGCACGAGATGCCGTTTGAGAACGACGGTGTGATCACCTGGGAGCTGCTGGTTGAGCGTATGAATTCCGACCTGGCCAACACTCTTGGAAACCTGGTAAACCGCACCATTTCCATGAGCAACAAATACTTCGGCGGCGTTGTGACAAAGACCGGCGCAGCAGAAGAAGTGGACGATGATCTGAAAGCAGTCGTTACCGCAACAAAAGCAAAAGTTGCTGCCAAGATGGAAGAGCTGCGTGTGGCAGATGCGATGACTGAAATCTTTGGTCTGTTCAAACGCTGCAACAAATACATCGACGAGACGATGCCGTGGGCACTGGCAAAAGACGAGGCAAAGAAAGATCGTCTGGAAGAGGTTCTGTACAACCTGGTAGAGAGCATCACCATCGGCGCATGCCTGCTCGAGTCTTTCATGCCGGAGACCACCGAGAAGATCCTGGCTCAGTTGAATGCAGAGAAACGCAGCTACGAAGAGCTGGATCAGTTCGGACTGTATACATCGGGCAATCAGGTAACCGATCAGCCGCAGATCCTGTTCCAGAGACTCGACGTCAAAGAGGTTATGGAAAAAGTAGAAGTGATCCAGGCAAAACAGAAAGCTGCTATGGCTGCTGCATCCCAGGAAGAGGAAAAAGAAGAGGAAGCAGTGATTGACCTTGAGCCGAAGGAAGAAATTACTTTCGAAGACTTCGGAAAAATGCAGTTCCAGGTAGGTGAAATCATCTCCTGCGAGCCAGTCAAGAAATCCAAAAAACTCCTCTGCTTCCAGGTCAAAGTAGGAAGCCAGGTAAGACAGATCGTCTCCGGAATCAAAGCATATTACAAACCGGAAGACACCATCGGAATGAAGGTTATGGTTCTCACCAACCTGAAACCGGCCAAACTGGCAGGAATGATGTCCGAAGGAATGCTGCTCTGCGCCGAGGACGCCGAAGGCAACGTATGCCTCATGACCCCGGAAAAAGCAATGCCGGCGGGTGCGGAGATCTGCTGATGGATTAAAAGAAAAATAGAGTAAATAGAGAAATCCCTTTCCATGCGTGATGTGTGGGGAGGGATTTTTTGCGTTTTAAAAAGTTAAGGAAAACGTCATATAAAGATTCTGAATCTTATGATAATATAATGATAAAGAGAGAATATTTGAACGGGTTTATCGAATATGACAACAGGAAGGAGGAGCGTTGTATGAGAAAAATGCGGACGTTATTTCTGGTTTTACTTTGCTGCGGACTGTCATTGTATGCGGGGGTATCTTATGTGAAGGCAGAGGAAAAGGTTCCTTCTGATTACGATGCTTATTTGCAGGAAACAGGGATGCCAGAGAATGAGATACAAAAGCTGGATGAGCATGTGAAGCAGTTTATCGTCGATGATTTAAAAAATGGGGATGGAAAATTTGAGTATATGAAAATCGATGTAGGAAAACAGGCGATGAATGGAAGAGAGGAAGATTTCGAAGGGATTGAATTTTCTGCATCAGCCTTCAAAAATGGTTCGACGATTTATGTTTATCCAACGTATGAATTCACAGAGGATAAAAAGCCATGTGGAAACGACAGCTTTTCGTTTTTGCTGGGAGAGGCGATAAGACCGTATAAATTTGGCGGAACCTTATGGTACAAAAACAGCAAAATGAACGACTGGGAAGTCAGTGGAAATCTTGTCGCAAATAATCAACAGCTAAACGGCGCCAGCTATTCCGGAAGCCAGTTGGGAACATCAAATTCTGCAATGAAATTTATGGGAACCACATATTGCCATGCTACAGTGGGGACGGGGGATGATAACAGAATTTTGATGGGGTATTCGTATCAGCCGAAGAAAGCAAGGGTTGAGTTATTTGGATGGGAGCTTTCAGGAAGGCAGATGATTTTTGTGCTGGCGGGAGGAATTGTTGTGGGGATCGTATGGTGGTGGAAAGAGAAAGTTTTAAAATAAGTGTCGAACGTAAAATACAACCAAAAAGAAACACTATAATATAACCGAAGAGAGTAAATTTGTTGTTGAAAGCTGATTGTGAAGAGGATATAATAAAAATATGGGTGCTATCAAAACGGTAGGCGGTTAGTCCTTCGACAGAGGGTTGCTGAGTGCCGGTGGCACTCGTTTAGCAACGACCGAAACGAAGTGTAGACCTGTGACCCTCTGATTACATAGAAACTCGAAAGAGAATCTTTTGAAAGGAGGGCTAAGCCAATGAGTATTATGGACTTTCTTGCAGTAATGAGCTTCGGCTTAACCTGCTTTAGTATCGGATATACGCTTGGCAAGGATAACAATAAGACACAAAAATAACCGCCATACAGTCTGACAAACGTTGCGGTTATTTTTGCAAACTATATCGGACTAACCGTCTACCGGTAGCACTCTTTTTCAATATCATAGTATCACGCTTTTGTGAAAATGTCAAAAGTTCTTTTTGCTTTGTTTTGAAAAAAGTTTGGATGAGGAGATGAAACCAGATGATCTATGCTTACGATAAATTATATCTTTCTGTTGCTCAAAAAAATCTTGCCTGCATGCTGGATTATATGGTGAATAATTTAAAATATCCATTGGAAACGGCATGGCAGTGGTTTTGCATGAGTAATACAGCATCGCGGTTTGAAAGAGGTGACTGCTCTATAGTGGCTGGAAGATCGGGAGTTGAGATTGCATATGAAGTATTAAGGGAAACTGGAAAACCACATCCGAAACAAACACCTTCATATTCCTACAATCGAAGCCCTGAATACTGGATCGGCTGGGCACTGGCCTATTATCAGTGGAGTACTAGTTTATCCTTTGCGGAAATAAATCAGGCCATCCCTGTAACTGAAGTACGAATGCTTTACACACCATACCATGAAATGGATATACGCCAGTTTGTGGACAAAATGAATGAATTATATCGTGAAGCAAAACCGGAGACGAACCTGAAAGAATTGCGTACCTTTGCAAATTTAAGTCAGAGTGAACTGGCACAGCAATCAGGTGTTTCAGTTCGTACTATTCAGCAGTACGAACAGCGAAGAAAAGACATTAACAAGGCGCAGACAGAAACGTTGTTGAAGATTGCACGGGTGTTAGTATGCAAGGTAGAAGATCTGGTGGAAAAAGTTCCGATGTAAGAAGAAAAATGAAAAAAAGCAGAGGCCATTTCCAATGAGGAGGTGAGCCTCTGTTTTTGCGTGTTGGAACTGGTAATCATTTGAAGAAGATAACAAGTTGCAATTAAAATAGTAACAAAAAAGAAAAGGAAAATATAGGAAAAGTGCTGCATTGTCTGGGAAAAGCGGGATCAGATATAATAAAGAAAAAAGGGAAGAGATGAAAAGGGAAAGGAGGGCGTTGCATGAAAAGAAAATTGGGAATATTTTGGGGACTGGTTGGTGCTGTTGCAGTATCAGCAATGAGTGTTTCTGCATCAACATTCGAAACATTGCCGGATTCCGGAGACTATGAAAAAATTGTGGCGCTTGCAGATGAAATTGTGTCTTCTACGAATGGCGGGCCTGTTTACGACCCGTTTTCAGAAGGGGTGACGGTCGATGATATTGATTTCGACAATGCGCTGAAAGAGTATATTGACACGCCGCTTTTTACTTCCGAGCTGCTTTCTGTTTCGGAAGTCGAAACGGCACTGGAAGAGAGTGATTATATCTGGATTGTTCCGATCAAAGCTTATGGTCATTTGTATGAGGCGTGCGCAGTGAGAGCTGATGGAGAGGATGGAAAGCCGGGCGATGCGTGGCACATCAGCGGCACTCGAGGGTATGAAAATGACAATACACCTACCTATATCGAGCAGTTAAAGACTTCGCTTGCTGCAAATCCAGACGTTGCGTGGGAAGATTATCAGTTTCATCTGGTCGGTGGAGCAGATCCCATCCGTTTTCCGATCTGGATTGCAATGAATGAAAAAAGTGTAGAATATCTGATCCCGGGACGCGAAGATGCGGCAGGCTGTCTTACCGACAGTTCACGGGCGGAAAATAATACGAATGATATGTTTGTGAAGCAGACGGCATTTCCGGCATACAGCTATCCGTCGGTTGTAGCCGCTGTTGCAGATTCCACTTACATAGAGCTGGAAAATTCCCTCGGAGGAACTAGCTCGGTTCTTGATGTAGCGGCACAGCCGGGGAAATATCAGCATAAAATGATGTATCGTATGTTGATGACGGAGGGGGGAGTTTTAGCAGCGATCATAGTATTGGGAGTGGTAGTTAGAAGAAAAAGTAAGAGAGAAGATGCATGAAAATCCAACCTGCTTGGCGTATGGAAAGAAGTCTTTTATATAAAGAAAAATGTAAGAAGAATTTTAAATAAAATCATAGATTTTCAGATAATTTAGGCGTAATATGAACTTACTAAAAGGTACGTGAACACAACAACAAGAGATAAATTGCCAGAAGAAACACAGAAGCAGAAAGAGGACGGCGATCTTTCCTATTTTGGAACAGGAGATACCTACACGGTAGACGATGACAACACAGAGGCTGGAATTTACATTTCCGCAGATGATAAGGCAGCGAAGGTAGACATCAACGTGCGGCAGTACATTTACCGTCCTATGATGGGAAATCATTCCGGTACGGTGGAAGTGTATGAGGAATCTGAGAGCCGAGAAGGGTATTAAAAGCAAAGGTTTTGCTAGAACATAGAAAAGTCTCAGTGAAAGTGAGGACAAAAAAACATAGAAGAGATGAAAAAATAAATGGGAAAAGGGAAATTATGAAATTGGTGTGATGATTCGGAAAAAAAGAGGGCATAGTTGCAGAGCAAAGGAAGGCTTCGGTTTACGCTGGGGCCTTTTTTACGCCTAAGATAATCTTATACGTTTAAAAGAATGAAAAATTACACTTTTATTGAAAAAAAATGAAATACGTTGTTTTGTACAAAGAAAAGCACACAAATATGTATATAATTTCTCTTGTTGTTGCAAGAAATGAGAATTTATAATAGAAGGAATGATAATATTTGTAGTTTTGTCAAAATAAATCAAAATGTAACCAAAAGTATTACGAGAAAATTATGAAATAGACAAAAAAATCGGGCAGTTGTTGTGGACGTTAAGAGAGAAGGAGTACGTACGCCAGATTTAGTTCAAGTTAGCAAAGAATTGATTAGTAAATATGTAGAAGAACGAGATATAATAAAAGTCAAAAAATATAACATATAAAAGAGGACTTATTGAGAAAAAATGAAACAAATGCAAGGAATTGGACAGCTACTGTGGAAACTACGAGAAAAAGAAGGAATACGCCAAAAACAATTATGCATGGGAATTTCTTCTTTGTCGAAATATGCAAGAATTGAAGCGGATCAGCAGGAAATAGATTTTTTCCTGATTGATCGAATTATGGGGCGATTAGGAAAATCAGTAGAGCGACTTACTTATATATTGCCGATGGATGTTTATAAAATTTATGAATTACGACAGGAAGTTCAACAAAAAATATGTCAAAGAAAATGGGAAGAAGCAGAACAATATCTGGATGAATATGAAAAGAACAAACGGGCAAAAGAACCATTGCATCGACAATTCATAGAACAGGAACGTGCGCAGATTGCGTGGCTGCGCGGAGAATCGGTAGAACTGGTTTGTGAGCATCTGGAAACGGCAATTCTACAAACAATGCCGGAGGCAGAAAACCAAAGAAAGACGGGAGTTTTAAGTGCTGAGGAATATAAATTACTTCTTTTTAGGTGGGAAGTCTGTCAAGAAACAGAACAAAAACGAGCCAAAGATGAAATTAAAGCGTTAGTAGAAGAAATTTTCCGAAAAAATTTTGAAAAGACAGAACGAGTAAAAATAATTCCGTACGCAGCACTTTTAATAAGTAAAGTGATAGAAGAGGGTGAAAATACTACATATATAAAAATGAGAACAGAAGAAGCGCTGGAAGCGTTAAGAGACGAAGGAAAGCTACTTTATATGCCGGAAATTTTAAGTCAGTATATACGAATTTTAGAGAAAGAACAGTCAAATGCGGATTTTATTGAAATATTACGTCAGGAACAAAAATGCATATTAGAGGTAGAACATGATTATAATGTGTCGTTTGAGAATTATCGTTTGTTTGAACATGTAATTCGGAATTTTGAGGTGGATGCCGAATTAATTCGAAGAACGAGAAGAGCATCCAAACTCACACAAGAATCGTTAAGTGAGGATATTTGCACACAGGAGACACTGGCGCGGATAGAAAACGGAAATCAGCAGCCGCGAAGTGAAAAGCTTTGGCAAATTATGGAAAAAATGGATAGAAATGGAAAAAGAATTGAGACAGGAATTCAGGTAGAAGAATATGAAATATTAGAATTAAAAATAGAATTTTCAAAATATATGCATCGTAAAGAATATGAGAAAGCGGAAAAAATACTTTTTGAGATTGAAAGTAAGATAGATCGTAGTGAGCCAGAAAACAAACAGTATGTAGAAGTTGGAAAAATACAATTAAAATATCATAAACATCTAGGCAATTCAGAAGAACTTGTACAGCAACTAAAAGCATTGTTAGAGATAACATTGAAATTTGAAGATGTATATAGAACAGAATATGTATTGAATCGCCAGGAAATCAGTGTTTTGACAGAAATAGCACTTATTTATTGGGGGAAAAAAGATTATCAAATGGCGTTGGAAATCTATCACTTTATAGACGACAGATATAGTGATAGCTGTATAAAGCCAGTATTTCATATGTTAGATTGGAATATGAATATAGCGAATTATGCAAGAGCACTGGATGAATTAAAATATTTTAAGGAGGCTATGTGCACATGTCAAAAAGCTGTTCAGCAGATGCTGTATGCAGGCAAGGGTGCATCTTTAGGATATTGCTTGATGATTCAGGCGTGCATTATGGAAGAAGAAGGAAAAGAAGTATGTAAAAAATATTTTAAACAAAACTTGAATCTGCTCAAGCTGTATAAAATGGATGCAGATTACAAGGTAATGAAAAATTATGTAGAGGAAAGAAATTTGTTAAATTAATGATCATTATCATTTGGAGGGAGTGGAGCTGAAGTTGTTGAAAATGGTGGAAATTTGGGTGCAGGAATAGTAATAGTTATATGAGAAAATATTAGGAAGATAAGTAATAATTTTTTGAATGTTTTTTTTCATAGAAGATCTCGCTTTCGTTAAGTAAAATAATATATCTATAAAATATATGAAAAAAAATAAAAAGTTTATGATGTTAGATGGTTTTTTTATTTTCATTTGTAAGTGCAAAATAATTCGACGGATTGTGTTGCCCTAAAAAATATCCCATAATAATCAATAGAGAATGCAAGCATTTTACTTCATCTTTTCTTGCTAGAAATGATAGGTGCGAGCATTTTACTCTATTCAAGTTATGGAGGTGTGCTCATGAAAAGCAAAAGAATACCTGTCGAAGAACAATACCGTCTCATCATGGAATGCCGTCAAAGTGGATTGACAGATCATCAATGGTGTGTGGAACATGATATCAAGCCAGGAACT
>NZ_QTVR01000033.1:0-14860 GCF_003460685.1 Blautia sp. OF03-13
TACAAAAACTTCATCATAAAATAGACAATATCCGTACGGATTACATCAATAAGACAATCGCAGAGATCGTAAAAACCAAACCATCTTATATAACGATTGAAGACTTAAATGTATCGGAGATGATGAAGAACAAACATCTTTCAAGAGCAGTTGCTTCGCAGAAGTTTTACGAATTCAGAATAAAACTGAAGGCGAAAAGCAAAGAAAATGGCATTGAACTTCGGGTTGCAGACAGATGGTATCCATCATCAAAAATCTGCCATTGTTGTGGAACGATCAAGAAAGATTTAAAACTTTCCGATAGAACATTTCGATGTCATTGTGGCTATGTCGAAGACAGGGATTTCAATGCGGCACTGAATCTGAGGGACGTAAAAACTTACAAAATTGCATAAGGAAGCAAATGTAAGTATGTACCGAAGGCTATTTCGGGAATTAAAGACTGTGGAGTGTACATGGACCTACGAGTAGATATGATTTCGGTCAATCAAAAGTATACACACTGAAGCAGTAAGTAAGATTCGTGAGAACTTACATTATCTCGATGTGATAAGTATATTTAATCACATTTTGAGTGGCAGGAATTCCATATGCGAACAATCAAAAAAGTCGCCTCGCACATCTTCATTGATGGCTTCGGCGGCATGACGCAGGGTCTTTTTGCAACCCTGATTATCGGTACGATGATTCAGCAGATCGGTCTTCTGATCGGCGGTTCGACCGGAAATGTGATCTATCTGCTTGGAAAAGCTGCCGCAGCCCTGACAAGTGCCGGTATCGGTGTCGGCGTGGCAGTGAAATATGGGGAAAGCCCGCTTGTCACGGTTTCTGCAGCCGTCGCCGCCATGGTCGGCGGTTATGCCGGCAAGATCACCGGCGGCACATTCTTTGTGGACGGAAATGCCGTTCTGGCAGGACCTGGCGAACCGCTCGGCGCTTTCATCGCAGCTTTCGCAGGCATCACCTGCGGCCATCTGGTTTCCGGCAAGACCAAGGTTGATATCATCGTGACACCGGTCATCACCATCGGAGCCGGTTCCGTTGTCGGACTGCTCGTCGGACCGCCGATCTCCCAGATGATGACAGGCCTTGGAAGCATCATCAACTGGGCAACGGAACAGCGGCCGTTCATCATGGGCATCGTTGTTTCGGTCGTCATGGGTATGGTTCTGACACTGCCGATCAGCTCCGCTGCACTCGGCATCATTCTGAATCTTTCCGGTCTTGCCGCCGGTGCCGCAACGATCGGCTGCTGCTGCAACATGGTCGGATTCGCGGTTGCAAGTTATCGGGAAAACAAATTCGGCGGCCTTGTCGCACAGGGTCTTGGAACCTCGATGCTTCAGGTGCCGAACATCATGCGTCATCCACTGATCTGGCTGCCCGTCATCTTCTCGAGTGCGATTTTAGGACCCGTCTCCACAATCCTCGCCAATATGCAGAATAATGCAACGGGAAGCGGCATGGGTTCCGCAGGTCTTGTCGGACAGATCACAACGTATCAGACGATGATCACTTACGATGATCCGAAGCTCGTCATCATCAAAATCATTCTGCTCCACTTCGTGCTTCCGGCTGTGATCACCTTGTTCTTCTCAGAGGTATTCCGCAAGGCAAACCTGATCAAATCCGGCGATATGGCTTTGAATCTGTAATCTGTATTTTTAAAAGGGAATGGAACTGCGCATCCGGCAGCTCCATTCCCTTTTTTATCCACATTTCTCTTCTGATTTTTTCTGTTTTTACACCGTTTCTTCTGCGTTTTCCGCATTTTCCACTGCCGCGGCCGATTCAGCTTCCGCTGCCGCTTCTTCTGTCCCCGTTTCTTCCCCCGGCCGCACACGGTGTGCCTCTACCATTGGCTCAATGGTCTGTGCCATCAGCAGATGGATCATGTCAAGGCTCCGCTCGCGGAACCGCGACGGCAGAAGCGGTGCGATCGCCACATCCGTCACGAGGGATTCAAGGCCCTCGATAATCAGATCCTTGCCCGGCGTCTCATTCCACTCCAGTCTGATCCGCTCGAAATCACGCTGGAAAATGATTTTGACCCTCCGTCTTGCGGCCTCTTCCAGAAATGCAAACTCAAGCTTCAGCACCAGTTCGCCGTCTTCATTCTCCGCAAACTGTCCCGTCGTTCCGAGCAGATACGATTCCTCGTTTTCCACCCATTCTACAACTTTGGACCCCGTAAGACCGATCTCAATGCGCTGTGTTTTTTCTCCCTCGGTCAGCTCGACAAAGAAACGGCCTTTTTCATAGAAGAAACCGATGCGGCGGATGCCGTCGGAAAAGTTGTTGTGGAAGACCTGCAGCGTCAGCGGAAACATGCCGACATGCGTGTCCTCCATTTTATATTCTTTTCCGTGCAGAAGCTGCGCCATATCGATCTGACGCGGTGTTCCGCTGTTCCGCGGCCCCGGTGTTCTCCGCTTCCAGCCGCCGCGCAGGATTCTTCCCGGTGTCTCTTTCGCGCCCTCCAGATCACGGCAGGTCTGCACCAGCTTCTGATATGCCATCGGGCTTTCCGCCTCGCCGGATTTCAGCTCTGCACCAAATTCCGCACCGAAATACTTCCGCACAATGTCAAGCATCTCACACGTCTGGAACAGCTCATTGCTGCCAGCATTCGTCACAATCACCACGCCGGTATCCGGATAACCGAGCACGTTCTGCCCCAGCATGCCATTGAACGCAAAGCTGCCCGGCCGCTCCTCCATCCAGACCTGGTAACCATAGCCATATTTTCCCATCTTTTCCGGCGGTGTCGCATGAACGGAGGTGGACGCTGCGACCCATTCCGCCGGGACGATCTGTTTTCCTTCGAATTTTCCGCCGTTCACGTACATCACCCCGAGCTTGGCCGCGTCCTCCGGGCACAGGAAGAGGCCCCAGCCGCCTTTCGTAATCCCTGCCGGGCAGCTCTCCCAGAAGATTTTTTTGATACCGAGCGGCTCGAACAGGCGCGGCCGCAGGTAATCCACCATCTTCATGCCGGTGCGCTCCTGTATGATTGCAGACAGCAGATACGTGTTCATACTGTTGTACTCAAACGCTTCGCCCGGCGTTCCCTTGACCGGCGCATTTAAGAAGCTGTCCACCCAGTCGTTGCCGGAAACAACGCCCATCTCGTTGAACTGTACGCCGCTCTTCATCGTCAGAAGATGCTCCACGGTCAGATTCGGGCGCAGGATCTTCTGCAGCAGACCGTTTCGTTTTTCAAAAATATCATAGACGTTCTCGTCCAGGGAAAGTTTTCCTTCACTGATCAGAAAACCGACCGCCATGCCGGTGATGCTCTTGCACATCGAATACGTCGCATGCCAGATGCCGCTGCGGTATGGGGCGAAATTGCATTCGCAGATGACATGTCCGTTCCGCAGGACCAGCAGATGATGCATGTCCGTATGGCGCGCAGCGGCGAGCTCACGAAGCATCTGCGTCAGCTTTTCCGATGAGATGCCCTCGCTCTCCGGCACCACGCGCGGAAAATACGTTTCCGGAGATGCAAAATCCCCGAACGCTTCCTTCTGCGGCGCAAAGTCCGTCTTTCCCATATGTCCTGTCGTCCCACTCATAAATCCCCAGATCATTTCCATTGCGGTTAACTGTTCTTTCGCTGCCATGTACGATGCCTCCTGTCTCATGCGGTTGGATTTCCCTGTTTTTCCAGTTTTCCTCATTATATCCAGATTCCTTGAAAATCGCAATGCTTCTTCTGATAAAAAAGAACCGACATAGAAATCTGTATTTCGATTTCTGCCGGTTCTTTTCCGTGTGTGATTTTTTTATTTTACTTTAGCTTACTCATTCCAGAGTTTCATACGCTCCTGATAATTCTGTGTGATAACTTTTTCTACATCTTCCAGTCCTGCGTCATTCATTTCGGAAATCATCTTGTCGTACTCTTCCATTGCCGCATCGTGGCTGTCTGCATTCACAATCTTCGGATATTCCTGATCGTAGATATCCTGGATTTTCTGCCATTTCAAGCCATCCGGAGTGCTTCCTGCCGGGGTAAGGCCTGCAAATTCTGCGGTATCCCATCTGTCGTTCTCACCAAAGTGATTCATAGCCACCTGCCGGGTCTCTTTTACTTTATACTGTGATACATCGTATGGAGTTCCGTCTGTACCATTTCCGTTCTTTACAAACCAGGTCCATTTGCGGACGCCGGTATCCAGTATTGTTTTGTCAAAATCCGTCTGGAATCCTTCAATCAGATCATCGTTCGGAACGTGTTTTCCATCTTCCATATTCCAGTTGGTTCCCTCAATACCCCACATCAGAAGATACTGTCCTTCTTCGCTTGCAAGGTAGTTGATCATCTTCATGGCTGCTTCCGGATTTTTACAATTCTTGGTGATCGCGATTGCATCCCAGCCAAGTGTACTTCTTCCGGAGTAAGTAGTTTCATCTGCACTGATTCCGTTTCCAAGGATTTTATAGGAATAGAATTTTGCATCTTCTCCTACAGAAGAAGCAAGTGCTGTATTTGCTGCATCGGTATCCCAGTAGGAAGCAAAGGTACTGAATACGTTGCCTGCAGACAGTTTCTGCGTCCACTGATTTTTCTTGTTGACAACCCACTCTTTGTCCAGAAGGCCTCGGTATACAGTTCATTGGCAAAGGACATCATCTCTTTGAAGTTTGGTGCTTTGGCAACATGTTCCAGATTGTCCCCATCCTGATAATATGTTTTCAGACCATACATTCCTTTTAATGTTCCATCGTAGTTTTTGGATTCTGCATCAAAGGTAATGGCAATACTCTCTTTTCCGTCAATGGTCGGATGAAGTTCTTTGAATTTCTTACAAATGTCAATATACTCTTCCTGTGTAAATGGCTCATCGCTGTCTGCGCGGTCTTTTCCAACGATTTCGCACAGATAATCATAGCGCATCAGAACACCGGCTACCGGATCCGGATCTTCTCCGTACCAGTTATTCAGATAGTAATTCTTTCCATCGGTATAACGACTCTTGTTTAAGGTTTCCCCGTACATCTCTTTTACATCCGGGCCGTACTCATCGATCAGATCATTCAACGGAAGCAGTGCGCCTGCCTCAATGTAACGGTTTACAATATCATTTCCACGATCCATCAGGACGATATCCGGGTAATTCTGACCGGTCAGCATCAGGTTCAATTTTTCCAGCGGATCTCCGGTTGGATTTTCTACCTGAATTTTGACACCTGTTTTTTCCTCAATTGCTTTTGCAACTGGATCATCAAAGGTATTGCTTCCGGAGTTTTTGTCAAAGATAGAAATCGTAACTCCGTCTGTTGTTACCTCGCCCGATGCAGATGATGCACTGCCGGATGCAGTACTTGATGATGTACTGCCATTTGATCCGCATCCTGCAAGCATTCCCGCTGCCATCAGGACACTCATCGCCATTGCGATACACAACGCCAAAGTAAGAAACATTTTCATATCCAACCGCCAGACTCACTTCCCGTACTTTATTTTTCTTATTCTTTAACAGTTCCGCCGCCCTCTGCAGACGCATTTCCGTATTGTATTCCAAAATCGTTTTTCCTGTTGCCTCTTTAAACAGGCTCCTCAGATAATTCGGAGACAAACCGACCTCCGCGGCCAGCTTCTCGATATCTGCGCTTTCCGAGCAGTGCTCCTGAAGATATGTTTTTACCTGATAAACGGCATAGTAATTTGGATTTTGATTCTGTTCTTCAAAAAATGCCAACATCCGTTCCAGATACTGCTTCATCTTTTCCCGCATCTGATAACTGTTGTTTGCTTCAAAAATTTCATTTTCTCTCAAAATTTTTTCTGCTTCCATCCAGTTTTCCAGCAGTTCATCGCTCAAAACAAGACGGTTCCATAGATACATATAGAGATTGTAAACTTCTCCCGCAAATGTTTTCGGCGCAAGCCCCTTTAGCTGTTGAAAATAATCTTTCATGGTCTGCAGCGTTTCCTGCTTTTTCCCGTTGCTGACCAGACGACAGATTTCTTCTCTCCGCTCCTTCTGTTCCCGGAAATGATATGCTTTTTCCTCTTCCGTTTCTTTTTCATCTGCACAGAAAAGTTCCGGTGGATCCATATGAAATGCCGGAACACAACAGTTCCGAAGTTTTTCCGCCTTTTCGTACAGGCAGTCAGCTGTCCATGCTCCACTGCACCATCCAACGGCTCTCGGTGCGTCTTCTTTCAAATCATTCCAGATCTGAAATGCCGTATCTTTCACCGACAGATACCCCGCCAGCAGCAGAATGCTGATCCGTTCCGTTTTGCTGATGTAACGGATGCCCTTGTATTTTTCCTGAATTTGGCTACAGATGTTTTCTTCCGTTTTTCCATAAACCGCTATGATTCCAAACCTGCACTCTTCCAGTTCTTCTCCAAATACACCACGGAAATTTTTCCGTAAAAGCTCTGTTTCCTGTTTTTCCCGCAAAGCCATTTCCAGCAACTGCTTCGCCGCCGTTTTCCGCGACCAGTCTGCTATCTCACTTTTCTCCAGTTCACTTCTCACTTTTCTCAGACATGCTTCTACTTCTTCAATCGTAAATGGCTTTAAAAGGTAATCCACGGCATTCACCTGAAAAGCGGAATGGATATAGGAAAAATCATCATATCCTGTCAGAAAAACAATTTTGCATGGATACCCCCGGCGTACGATCGTCTCTGCCAGTTCAATTCCACTCATTCCTGGCATCTGAATATCCGTAATCACAATATCTGCCATATTTTCTTCCAGGCACTCCAGTGCCCTTCTGCCATTGCGCGCGGTAAATACTCTGGAAATCCCGTTCTTTTTCCAGTCAATATAATCCCGCAATGTCTCCAGTTCAATTTCTTCATCTTCTACAAGAAGAACGCGATACATTTTCTCCCTCCTGTTTCCAGTTGCTCCTGCAGTTTTCTTCTCCTGCTACTTTTCATTTCTGTCTTTTTACTGCAGAAGTTCAATCATATACGCCTCATACGGCTGTAACTTCCACACTTCTTTTGTGAGACTTTCTGTATCATTATGAACCAGAACCGTTCCTTTTGTCAAATCATATCGGGCTTTCATCTCTGCCGCGGTATCCCGGAAATTGCAGAGCACAATCAGCTTTTTCTCTCCCAGATTTCTCTCATAAGCAAAAATATCCGGATTTTCTTCCTCAATCAGACGGAAATCCCCATAAACAAGAGTGTCATTTTTCCTACGCAGCGCAATTAGTTTTTGATAGAAATAGAAGAGGGAATCCGGATTTTTTCTGCTGTTTTCCACATTGATCTCCTCGTAATTCTGATTTTCCGCCATCCACGGTGTTCCCGCTGTAAATCCGGCGTGTTTTTCCGCATTCCACTGCATTGGCGTCCGCGCATGGTCCCGGCTGTTCCGTGCAAGATAGGTACGAATTTTTTCTTCCTCCCAGCCTTCTTTTTTACGGTCTTCGGCAAAATTTACAGACTCGATATCCTGATAGTCCTCAATCCGAAGCCCTGACACATTTGTCATACCGATTTCTTCCCCCTGGTAAATATAAGGAGTTCCTTTCATCCCATGGAGAAGGACAGCCAACATTTTTGCTGATTTTTCCCGATACGGTTCCCTGTCATTTCCAAAGCGCGATACGACACGCGGAAAATCATGGTTTCCCCAGAACAGGCTGTTCCATCCTTTTTCTTCCAGTCCCGTCTGCCATTTTTCAAAGATCTGCTTCAGTTGCGGCAGCGTATACGGTTTCGGATCCCAGTTTCCACTTCGGATGCCGTCGATTCCCATCAGTTCAAACTGAAAAATCATACTGAGCTCCTGGCTTTCCGGATCAGAATACTGCTGTGCCATTTCTACCGTAGCACCTCCGGTTTCCCCCACTGTCAGGATCTGTTCTGATTTTCCATACGTATTCTGATTCATTTCCATTAAGTATGTATGAATCTGCTCCGAATGAGTATCATTTCCTCCATGTCCATCTTTTACAATATTGTCAATTGCATCCAGCCGGAAACCACGGATCCCTTTATCCATCCAGAACTGGAGCATCCGGTACAGCTCTTTCCGAAGCGACGGATTTTTCCAGTTCAGATCCGGCTGCATTACACTGAAACTGTGATAATAATATTCCTGAACCTCCGGCACCCATTCCCAGGTGCTTCCTCCAAAGAATGCTCCGCCGCCTTCTGGCGGCTGCTCCTTCGTTCCTTCCTTCCAGATGTAAAAATCATGGTATTTACTGTTTCGATCCTTTCTGGCTTCCAGGAACCATGGGTGCAGATGGGAACTATGATTTAAAACAAGATCCATCATGACCACAATTTCCCGCTTTTCACAGGCTGCGATCAGTTCTTCCAGCTCTTCCATTGTGCCCGCTTCTTCCATTACTTTATAATAGTCACTGACATCATATCCATTGTCGCAATTAGGAGAATCGTTAAAAGGCGAAAGCCAGATGGCTCCAACACCAAGCTCCTGCAGATAGTCCAGCTTCTGCAGAATCCCTCCAAAATCGCCGATGCCGTCTCCGTTGCTGTCACAGAAACTTCTGGTGTAAATCTGATATACGGTTAAGCTATGCCACCACTCTCTTTTCATTTTCTGTCCTCTCTTTCTTTTTTCCCATAAAAGCAGTATAATGATATTATCTTATATTTTCTAACCTGATTTTCGTATTTAATGAAAGGATTTTGACTTTTATGAAAAAAGAACGTTCAAAAGAGCTCTTTTCTCCTGAATCTTGTTCCCCTGTTCTTTCTGACGGAATCCGGGATTTTACCGTGCATGGAACCGAACCTGTTCCGCTCCATATCTATCATCAGGATTATGCTCATGGCGGGCTCTCTGTTCCTTTTCACTGGCATAAAGAATTAGAATGGATCTGGGTTGAAAAAGGTACTCTCACTCTGACACTGAAAACTGAAACCCGGACAATTTCCGAAGGTACTTTTCTTTTCATCAACAGTCACGAACTGCATCAGCTCTGCAGCATTGGAACTACCCCTTCGGTTCACCATGCCCTTGTATTTCTTCCAGAAATTCTCTCATGTGCCTATCTGGATTCCTGTGAAGCAGACTGGATTCGTCCGCTGCTCTCTCATCAACTGCTTCTTCCGGCTTTTCCATTGGAAGAGCTTTCTGCTGCTGAAGCCTCCTCTCAGACACAGAAAACATTTGTACTGACATTATCTGAGCTTTTCCAGGAAATCCTGTATGCATACGATACCAAACCCATCGGCTGGTTTCTTCTGATCAAAAGTGACATGTATCGGATTCTTGCACTTCTGGCGCAATACCAGCTTTTTCTTCATCCGGAACCCCTCTGCACTCGTAAAAAAGAAAGATCTGATCAGTGTAAAAAACTCTTACGTTATATTCAGGATAACTATGATTCTAAAATCCGTCTTTCAGATCTTGCTGCTATACTCAATATGAATCCACAATATTTTTGTCGTTTCTTCAAAACGCACTTTCACACAACGCCTATTTCCTATATCAACCAGTACCGCGTAACCCAAGCCGCAGATCTTCTTACCGGCAGCTCGCTTTCTATCTTGGAAATTGCTCTGCATACCGGATTTGAAAGCCCCAGCTATTTCGCCAGCATTTTCCGCCGGACTTTTGGTATGTCACCGGAAGAATATCGAAAAGCCATGCCCTGACCCGGCAAATTTTTTCCTTCTGAATGCACGGCAACACAAATCTCAAAAATTTTTGATTTTTTTTCAAAAAACACTTGCCAAACTCGTTTTCTTATGATAATATACTACTTGTCGCTGAGCAAAAATCACGGCAGACAAAATAAAAACTTCGGCTCCGTGGTCAAGCGGTTAAGACATCGCCCTTTCACGGCGGTAACACGGGTTCGATTCCCGTCGGAGTCATATGGCGTCGTAGCCAAGTGGTAAGGCAATGGTCTGCAACACCAGTATCCACCGGTTCAAATCCGGTCGACGCCTCTATTTTCCCGGAAACAGATGGTTTCCGGGATTTTTCTTTTTCAAAATTATTTCAAAAAAGCTGCCGGTTCTGTTTGCTTCGGCAGCTTTTTTGAAAATATCATTTTTTTAATTTTCTTTTTCTTTCACATAGTCTTCATACACATACGCCGTTTTTCCCTCATACGAAATCTTGTACCATCCGTTCTCTTTTCCGAGCATTTCCACTTCTTCCCCTGTCGTCAGAGCTCCGATAACCTGGCTTGTGCTGACGTTGGGTTCTGTACGTACATTGACCGGTGAGATACAGGTGACGGTTTTCTTACCCTTCTGCTTTTTCACGCCATCCGAATTATTTTCTGCTTCCAGCGCTCTTTTCTGCTCCTGGCAGGCCGTCTGAAATGTTTCTGTCAGCAGCTCATTGTCCGGGAACTTCAGAGACTCCAGTATTTCCGGCACGATTTGCTGTGTATCGTTGCTGCCGCTTCCTTTTTTCCATATGATCTGATACCCTTCATTCTCCGTTTTCACCCCGCAGAAAAATGCAATCGGAATCTGCAGGGAATTTTTTACCTGGAAACGATAAAAGGAACTCTCGTTATCTTTTCCTTCGTTAGCTGTTTTCACCATAAAATCGCTGATGCTGTTTTCCCCTGTTATTTCATTCGGATAGAGCAAATTTTCAGCGCTCTCTTCGTCCTCCGGAAAATCCATAAGCGCTACTTTTGCCATTCCTTCCCGATACGATATCTCAAGACTTTCCCCCTCTTCTGATATGAAACTGCATTGGATTTTCTCATCTCTCATTACATTCCAGCCTTCTGGAAGTGTGATTGTAATATTCTGGTATGTAGAAAGAAACTCTTTTTCACCATCTTCTGACTCATCCTGGACACTGGATGCTCTTTCGGAGACAACCGATGGATTCTCCTTTTCCACCTGCTGATTTCCACATCCCATTACCACAATAGTTGTCATCAAAAGAACAGCTAAACAGTTTTTTCTGTTTCTCATGTACAATTTCCTTTCTTGACAGTTCCGTCTTTATTTTCTGTCAGAAAATTTCTTTTGCTTATTGTATCACAACTATTTTTGCACTGTAAAGAGTACATTCCTTCCCTCCTGCTTTGATTTTCTTTATGCAAAAAAATCTCCAACCAGATTGAGGTTCCCTCCCCCAAAAATCCAGTTGAAGATTTTTCTTATCTTTTTTATTTTACTTCTGTAAATTCGACCCGGATACTCTCATACTCTCCCAGCACCTGATGCAGGGTCAGCCCCGCACGGTTCCAGGTACGGCCAAGGCGGACTTCCTGGTCCAGACTGCAGCGGTACAGCTTATCCTCTGCAAGACCGCACACTTTCGTGTGAACCGGAAGCATATTTCCTTCTGCGTCAGTCTTTACGATCGTAAGCAGTGCGCGGCTCTGATCCTTTGCCACGAACTCCCATGCCATGAAATCCTGTTTTTTCAGTCCGGTCAGACGGTAATACAGGCCTTCGTGTGTGAGCTCGTAATATTCATGCATCGCAGCAACCTGCTCTTTTACCATCTCTTTTTCTTCCTCTGAAATCTTATTCAGATCCATCTCATATCCAAAGCTTCCTGCCAGCGCCACATCGCCTCTTGTCCGGAACGGTGTCACACGGCCGGTCTGATGGTTCGGGCATACCGAAACGTGGGAGCCGACGGTGCTGATCGGATAGAAGAACGAGCTTCCGTACTGGATGGAAAGACGGTTGATCGCATCGGTATTATCGCTGCACCAGATCTGCGGGGAATAATACATCATACCGGCATCATATCTTCCGCCTCCTCCGCTGCAGCCCTCGAGCAGCAGATTCGGGCATGCGGCAAGGAATCTTTCCATCAAATCGTAAACACCGAGCACATAGCGGTGATACATCTCTCCGTTCCGGCTCTGTGCTGCCACATGGCTGTAAACATCGCAGACGCTGCGGTTCATATCCCATTTGACATAATCAATCTTTGCATCATGAACGATGGTTGTCAGACGCTCCAGCAGATACTCACGCACATCCTCACGCGTCATATCAAGTACAAGCTGATTTCTGCTGTGGTTCGGCACACGGCCAGGAATTGCAAATGCCCAATCCGGATGTGCACGGTAAAGATCACTGTCCTCGGAAATCATCTCCGGCTCAAACCAGAGACCGAATTTCATGCCCATCTTGTGAATTTTTTCTGCAAGCTGCGCCATGGAGCCGTTCATCTTTTTCTCGTTGACGAACCAGTCACCGAGACCACTGTTATCATCCTCTCGTTTTCCAAACCAGCCATCGTCAAGCACCAGCATCTCAATGCCAAGCTTTTGCGCCTGTTCTGCAATTTTCAGAATTTTTTCTTCGTTGAAATTAAAATAGGTTGCTTCCCAGTTGTTGATCAGAATCGGTCGTTTGGCATGCTTGTATGCGCCACGGCAGATATGCTCGCGGATGATCTCATGATACTGCTGTGACAGTTTGGTAAAACCGGTTCCGGAATAGCTTAAGATTGCCTGCGGGGTATCGAACGCCTCTCCTTTTTCCAGATGGAAGCAGAAATTGGTCGGATGAATACCCATCTGAAAACGGGTCTGATTTTTCTGATCCTTCTGTGCTGCCGCAACAAAGTTTCCGCTGTAAACGAGGCATGCGCCGATGCAGGAACCGTGTGTCTCACCCGCACCCTCCTCGCAGAGGATCACAGCCGGATTGTAATGATGGCTCGATGTACCACGGGTGCTTCCGATCTCGACTTTTGCATGCTGCACCGGAATCCGCTCCGCCGTACGCTCCATCGCATGACGACCCGAGAAATAGATCATCTCATAATTTTCATACATCAGATCCATGCTGAAAGACAGCATTTTTTCCAGCTCAATCGCCGTTTCTCCGTGATTTTCGAGTCTTGCCGCTCTCGTAATCACATTTTCCTTTTCAAATACACCGTAAAACAGCTTCAGAACAATATCGGAAGCCTTCTCCGTCATTGTAATAACAAGAGTCTCACCTTTTTCTTCCTCTGTATCGTACAACGCCGGCATTCCGGGAATAGCATAGGAATAATCCAGAATTTCGAACGAATCGAAACGAAAATCTGCTGCAAAGCTGCCGTCCGCGTGGCGGATCTCAATCATATCATCACGGAAATCACCGACACCACTTCCCGGAATTTCCTGCGGAAGTGCATCAAGAGAATATTTCCGGTTAGGGCCTGCTTCCTCTGGATTTCCTGCAAATCCCATATCTGTACAGAAAATCAGACCGGAAAGATTTTCCTCACCGATTTTTTCTCCATAGTAGAGATGCAGAAGCACATTTTTGTCATCTGCGAACATCTGGTAACTGCTGTCTTTTGTCTGGAGGGTAAATAACCGTCCATTTTCACTTACTTTGATTGCCATGATTTCCTCCTCCTGCGGCATCTTGCAGTATCCTGCAAAACACGATATAATTTTACTGATATTTCGGAATCTCATCCTTTGTGACATTCCAGCTTTTCTGATGATTCTTTTTGTGAGGTATACTTATGGAAACTTCCTGGACACTTCCTGTCCCAAAGCATAAATTTTCGGATCTTTATCTCTGCTTCTGCGGCTACGAAGCCTGCCAGCCGTTCCACAGCTACGGCCCTGCTGTACGCCCCAATTACGTGATCCACTATATTATTTCCGGGAAAGGCACTTTTACCATCGGAAACCGCACTTACCGCCTAACCGCCGGACAGGGCTTTTTCCTGATGCCAAATGTCCGCACCTACTATGAAGCCGATGCGGATGATCCCTGGACCTATCTCTGGATCGGTTTTGACGGTGAAAAAGCTGCCTCTTATGTACAGGAACTCGGTCTTTCCGAGGAGCACCCTGTCTACCAGTGCAGTTTTTCCGGTGAACTGCAGTCCCTCTTGTTTCAGATGCAGAAGCACAATACCTACGACACCTCTGACCAGTATCTTCTGGAAGGCTGTCTATACCAGTTTTTCTCAATTCTTTCCCGCGAAATCACGCTTGCCGACCCTTTTGCACGGGAGAGTGGCAATCTTTACGTGGAAAAGGCCGTCGAGTTTATCCGAAATAATTATTCGAATGAAATTCTTGTCTCGGATATTGCCAGATATGTCTGCGTCAACCGGAGTTATCTCTATACTCTGTTTCAGAAATATCTCCATACCTCACCGCAGGACTATCTTTCTTCCTGCCGGATCACGCGTGCGCTTGAGCTTTTATCGTATACGGATCTCTCCATCGAAACGGTCGCTTTTTCCTGTGGTTACCGGAATGCCGAAGTTTTTACCAAAGCCTTCCGCCAGAAGCAGGGCATGACGCCAAGCGCCTATCGGAAAAAGTTCCGCCTTGACACGACTCCTGACTCTGCACATGTTCCGTGATCTGTCTGATTTCATTATAACGAAATCTTTCTTCTATGAACAGGAAGAAATGTTATGGAAAACCGTCAAAATGTTAGATGGCGTTTCTTAATGGCTACAGACAGCAAAAAAGCGATACAGTCATGATTTTTCATTTCCGTATCGCTTCTTCATCTTAACTCCCCGAGTTGGGCTCGAACCAACAACCCTTCGGTTAACAGCCGAATGCTCTACCATTGAGCTATCGAGGAATATCTCAGGAATCTTTTCCTGACAATCGTTACTATAACACAATCTTTTTCGAAAAACAAGTATTTTGCGGAAAATAATTACAAAAAGCCACCGGATCTCTCCGATGGCCTTTCCGATATACCTTCAAAACCGCATACACTACACATCTATCATTCCATTTTTTGTGAACACAACCATTCAGGTCAAGCCCTCGACCGATTAGTAACAGTCAGCTCCATGCCTTACGGCACTTCCACCCCTGCCCTATCTACCTCGTCGTCTTCAAGGGGTCTTACTTCTTTCGAATGGGATATCTCATCTTGAGGGGGGCTTCACGCTTAGATGCCTTCAGCGTTTATCCCTTCCCG
>NZ_QTVR01000034.1:0-13438 GCF_003460685.1 Blautia sp. OF03-13
TATAAAGTAATATTCTCTTTTATACATATTTGATTAAGATGTAAAAAGTAAAAAACAATCCTATAACTATTTCAACAATCAATTCCTCTAATTCCATAATCGTTCTCTCCTTTAATCAAAATAAAATAATTCTTCAAATTTTTTATCTAAAGCTATACAAAGCACTAATGCCAATTTTGCTGTTGGATTAAATTGTCCAGTTTCAATAGAACTAACTGTATTCCGAGAAACCCCGACTAGTTCAGCTAATTCTGTTTGTGATAATTTTTTTTCTTTTCGTACAGTTTTTAATCTGTTTCGCAAAATTAAATGTTCGTCCATTCTATAAACCTACCATTAAAAATTTATAAAAGTAATACCCCATAAATAGAAAAAAGAATAAAGCAATAACAAATTTGGATTTATTTTTGAAATATGTGCTTCATAACCCATAGAGCCAAATGCCACAGACCCAATAATTGTCATTATGTCATAGTAAGGTTCTTTACAAACTGCTTTAATGAAAAGAATTAAAATGCAGATAAATAAAACAAACATTAAGCCAAAAGATTTCCCTTGAAGTTTAATATGTTTTTCGTATTCATCAAGATATAGATTCTCTTTTTTGTTTTGTGATAGTATTTTTTCTTTATCCATTATATAACGCTCCCTTCAAATAATACCAAGTACACTTGTCATTTATATTATAGCATTCGGTCATTACAAGTCAATATTTTTGCACAGTTTTCTTGTCGTTTTGTAAAAGCGTGCAAATCTGATAGGAAATGCACGCTATATCATTTATCCTACAATCTTCCAGTTACTATCCTTATGTAGCACAAGCTCATACTGCGATACCTGCGTCGCTTTTGTCTGATTATCAATGAATTTTACCGCAACCTTGACTTTCACATTGTCGCCGTCCTTTATAAAGATAGGGTTTACCAGTTCAGAATAAAGGTAGTCCCTGCCGATAGGTTCAATCACATTTCCCAATACATAGTAAGCAAGCTCTTTTTCCGTCGCTGTTGGGTACAGCTTAAAGAATGTTTCCAGAAAAGCGGTAGCGTCATTTACCGTATCAGCGTCCACGCTTGCGTCTGCTTCTGGTGTCTTAGGCTCATAGTCTGATTTTTCAACTGCTGGTGCAAGGGTAGGGTTTTTAACGATTACCATATCCCCGTCTGCGTCCACATAGACTTTTACAGTATAGGTTGCTTTCACATTGCTTGTCTGTTCTCCCTCTTTTATCTGCTGATCTACTTCGTAGGTAGCAGAAAAAGTGTCCGCTCCCGATTGCTCGATATGCCATACAATCACATCTGTAACCGTGGAGCTGGTCGGTATATCGGTTCTAATGGTGTCTACATTTAAGTCCTGCAATTCCTTTGTCAGATAACCGCTGATTGCCTGCGTCCTTGCTTCGATAGCTTCTTTGCTGTTATCCCATGTGTAATAGGACTTCGCAAAGTTTTTCACGAAATTTTCTATCCCGTTGGTGTCCTGCAAGCAAAGTTCAATGATTTCTTTTTCATGGGTGGTGTGCTGGTCGATAGCCGTAAAATTCTTATACACCCCAAAGCTCACGCTTGCGACAAGCACCACCCACAACGCAATCACGGTTTTCTTATGTGTGCCTACCTTGACAGTACGCACCTTTTTTTCTTTTGGTTCTTTGATAGTTTCTGTCTGTTTCTTATTCTTCTTAAACATATTTTTCAAGTCCTTTCTATTGTTTTACTCGTCCTGCACCGATTAAGTGCTGTTGCCAGTAACTACTACTTAGGTCTGCATATCCTATCGGGTCGCCTGCGTGGTACATCTGTGTCGGCGAAACAAGAATACCGACGTGTGTTACATACGAACCAGCGTTATAGGTGGAATGGAAAAACACCAAATCGCCTGCTTTTGCCTGCGAGAGTGGCAGATGTTGGGTTGCGTCATACTGTGCTTGTGCTGTTCTCGGTAAGGAGATACCAGCTTTTCCATAGCACCATTGCGTCAATCCCGAACAATCAAAGGAAGTATTCGGGTTACTGCCACCATACACATACTTCCAGCCTTGATATTTCAACGCTTCATTCATTACCTTTTGTGCCAGTTCTCCCGATACCTGCGGAACTGCTAAATACTGATTGACTACTTCCACATAGAACATATTTCCATAGCCATACCGCCAGCCCCCATTCTTAGCAACGGCTATCGGGTTGGTGTAGGTTACTTTCTTTCCACCCGATTTCTCACGGGCGAAGCTCTCTGCAAGATTAAAAGTGTGTTTTTTTCCTTTTCCTGCCACATATCCCACATAGCCACCGCCATAGTTATAAGACTGTATCGCTACATTCAAGTCGTCGATACCTTGATTTTTGCAGGAAGAAAGCAGGGACGCAAAATACTTACACCCCTGCTTGATTGAGCTTTCCGTATCTAAGGAATTAGGCGGTAAACCAAGACTTTCCGAACTCTGCATAACATCTTCTGCCGTACCGCCACTTTCTACTTGAATGATAGCAAGTAACACATTGACATACTCGGAGATACCGTTTTCTCTGGCGTATTTTTCTACCATAGGCTGATGTTTCAAGACTTCTGCGGATAGGTTCATACCCGTAATGCCAGAAGAAAAATTGCTGTTCTCGTCGTCGCTGTCCGCACTAATGAGGACGCCAAAGAAAAGCACCAGAGAAAAGAGGATAGGAAACAGACTGCCAATGATAGCGATATGTTTCAGTTTCATTTTTTCTTCTGTCCTTTCTTCGTTACAAGGTTACGGGTTTTCTCTATGGTCTGCTGGTTCTTCTGGACGCTCTGGGTCTGCTGACCTTTATCCTGCGGTCTTTGGTGTCATTCTGGCGTGTTTCCTGCGATACCACTTTTTCTACATTCTGCCTATGTACTGTCTGTGTAGGCTGGGGTGCTTTCTTATCAGAAGCACCAGAAGATAACGGACGCTCTTTGATAACATTTGTCTTGACTGGCTCACTTGCTTTCGGAGTTGGAGCTGTGGCTGGGCGTTTGACTTCCTGCATTTTTTCAACACTCGGCTTTGGAATGGTTGAAGCTGTGACTGGTCGCTCATGGGGACGGGTAGCTCCCGTTGTCGCTGATCCGTCAGCCTTTCGCTGTACCTGCCTTGCTTCTTGTGCCTTTTGAAGCTCCATACGTTTGTCAGCGATATTTTTCTTACGCTGTTCCTGCTTTTCCAAGCGTCCCGTCTGTCTGGACTGCTGTTCCTGCACCATGCCACGCTTGAAGTCGGACACGCTGGACTTTGCCTTTTCCTTTGCGGAATACACCGCATAAGCGGTCTGTGTCGGCATATCCTTGATATTCTCTTTGACAGCGTTTGCCTTGTCTTTCACTTTATTTTTCGTATCTAAAACAGCACCGACTTTTGAACCTGCACGCTGTCCCATGCTGGAAGTGGTATTGCCCCGATTTTCTTTAGAAGCCGTATTTTTTCTTTCGGCTCTCTTGCCAGCAACGGCACTTCCAGCCACCGCACCAGCTACACCGCCCGAAATACCGCCAGCACTTACCGCCCTTGCAATACGGTGTTCCATACGCCTAGCCCGATGTCGCATAAACAGATACGGTCTGCGGAATATGCGTCGTCCCATGCTTTGACTGTCGCCAGCATTAAGTGAGAACATACTCATTAAGTCGCCCAGCTTCATGTAGATACCAGCGAAACATACTATCTGCAAGAACGCCACCATAAAGAATGGGTAGTCTGTGGAAATGTTGTAAAACATACTGGAAATACTAAATGCCACCGTTACAATGAGCGTTATTCCTGCCCGTGTCATTATGGTATTAAATACTCTCACGATTGCCTGCTTTGCCATGCTTTCATAGCTCGGTATCATGGAAAGTAAAAAACTGATAGGTAAAAACATTGCAAAGATAATAAAAAGTATCTGGCTGAACAACATCATGCCCGTAAGCAAGAATACAAATATCGTGATACCCAAGTTAAAGAACAAGAGGAAGAACACCATACCCAAACGGTTCACGACCTGCGGTATTGTCAGATTGTTATTGTCGTTGTCCTCGATTTCTGTTTTCACGACTTCCTCTCTGGTTTTCCCGTCCTCGTCCTCTGGACTTGCCGATACGAGAGCTTCTACACGGTCTGTCCCGATTTCTTCTGCGTTGCTGTTCCCGAATTGAAGCAAGAGCCACGGCTGTTCCACTTGAATAGAAAATAGGCTGTCCCGTATCAAGTCCACGCTGTCCTTACCCTCGCTGTCGGAGTTAGGGAGCATGATTTTTGTTCCCAAATCCAAAGAAGCGGTACTGATGTCTGATGAAAATTCATTTATCTTCTTGATATAGTCGGGAGCATAAGCAATAAATGAAGCGGACAGCACGAACACCACCACAAAGTTGATAACAGCGTGAAGTGCTTTGCTGGTTTCCCGTTTTATCAGTCCCGTATAAGCAACGTACATTCCCACCACTAAGATAATGAGAAGCAGGAAACCAACATAGAAGCCCGTAGAAGAAAAGCCGTTCTCGGTAACGCCTGCAAGGGTCTGTATGCTCTTTCCGATACTGTCTGCCATATCATTGATGAAGTCCAGCTTATAGGCTTCCTGCACCACATAGCCCGTTGCATTACTCAAATACAAACTGATAGTCCAGACAAAGTTGGTAATGCAGTACAGCCCGTATTGTACCGATTTTCCGATACCGTCGAGCCAGTTCCACGGAAGCCACGACCAGCTATTATCGACGAAAAAATCAAGCTGGTAGTTGGAAAGGGGATATTTTGAATAAAGATTTTCTGCGTTTATGGTATCGTCTACAAGCCCCGTCGCATGAGCCACCGTCCCCAAAAGTGAAAGCAGGATAAGGGAGAGTGCCACCACGAACAGAGCCATTTTGAGAAAGTGGAAAATCTTCTTTTTTGTGAACACACCTTTTATCCTTTCTTTCATCACTCCACCTCATTTCTCTGTACGGGCGGTCTGGTATCAAAGGCGTGTAGCAGTTCTTCAAAGACTGGGTGTATCTGCACCACACCGACACGCCCGTATAAGTCCTGCAATAAGCATTGTCCGTTCTCCAAATCACGCAAGCGTTTCTGGTTGTTCTCATCGTCCTTGTCGATACCGAAAAACTCTAAGGTCTGCTTTATCTCGTTTATATCCGTGCTTCTAAATGCAAACTTTAAGCCGATATTGTTTTTCAGACTTTCCTTTGACACGTCATAGGCAGACTGGGTAACGAAATAAACGCCTGCCTGCATAGCTCGCCCAGCACGAACCAGCTTATTTGATAAGGTTTCTCCTTGTGCCACATTTAAGAACGCCCACGCTTCGTCTAAATCGACAATCTTAAAAATGCTTCTGTCCGAATGGATAAAATCAAGGGCAAAGGTACTAATCACAATCAGCATAGACACAGACAACAATTCAATGGTCGTGTATTCTTCAAAAGTGGTATCTTTATCTGGCAGTACAAGGTCGGCTACTTGAATGATATTGAGCTGATTATCCAGACTGATAGCATTTTCTACCGTACCGTCTGAAAACAGCAGGTGTGCAAAGTCGTAGTCCGTGAAGCTGTCGATATGGTCTGCGATATTTCTTGATATGGGCGTATCTTCACGGCGTAGCTCGTCTATCACATGGAGCAAGCCCCGACTGTCGCTCTGGGTAACGGAGCGTACTGCCTTACGAAGTACGGGGAATTTTTCGCCGTCCCTTGAAGAAATACCCGTAAGGAATGTTAAGATGTCGATTGCCAGACTTTCAGCGTCTTTTACATTCTTCATAATCACAAACGGGTCAAGAAGCCCTGCATTGTCCTTATCGCTGGTAAGATTTACGATATTGATTTCATGTGCAATCTCTGGGAGCGTTTCTTTCCAGTTACCACGCTCACTTTTAGGGTCTAACAGAAGTGCTTGACCGCCAAACAGCACCGCATAATATACCAGAAGATTGTTACAGAACGATTTCCCACCGCCAAGCGAACCGACAAAAGCAGACGCTAAAGCGTTGGTAACTGTACCTTTTACACCTTGACTGGCAAGGGACGGTTGCAGGTACACATTTCTTCCCGTATCAACAGAATAGCCCATATAGATACCCGTAGTTTCTCCTAACTGCTGTGTCGCACCAAAGCCAAGCCCAGCTAAAAAATCTGATTTTACATACTGCACATAGTCATTGATATATCGCTTGCTGGCTGGTAAAAATTCAGAATGAAGCCCCAGCATATCCCCAGCAGGACGCACCAGCTTTACATTGAGGTCGTCGTAAAAGTCCTTGACTTCATCACAACGGCGTTTCAGCTCGTCAAGATCGGGTGCAGACACCCGTATGACGTAGCTTAACTTATACATACTTTCTTTTGTCTGGTCTAAATCAGTTTCCAGCTCGTCCACGCTGTCTAAAGCGTCCACCACATTTGAGCTGGTTTCACTTCCTGCTTGATAGGCGTGATTATCAAGGTCTTTCAGTTCCTTTTTCTTGTTGCGGACGGTCGTTAATGCTTTCCGATTTTCCACGATTTCTACATTCATGCTCGTATCAACGGGGAATGTGAATTGCTGTTGCTGGAAATAGAAGATTTCAGACGACGGAAAATCAAGCTCTCCTACAATCGCATTGACGGTAAAATAGGACACATAGCTTTCCTTGTCCTCATGTTCCAATCGTAAATACCGCTGGCTTTCCTCAATCACACACCTTGTCGGACGGATAAGGTCGTAGTATTTTATCAGCGTCTCTTTGTTCAATTTTTTCTTTGGTAGCTGGTACTCATAATCTTCATAAGCGATACCGTCCCTGCCGTAAAGATGTTCCATGAGATACCCAAAATCATGGATTTCCAAGCGACGCACCTTAAAGCGACGGGAGATTTTATTTTCCAGTAACTTTTCCATTTTTATGTAACGGTTGATTTCATCATTCGGCATGGAAACAAAATCATTCATCAGCGTGTGGTTCACTTCATGGAGAAATTCTGTGAACGTCAGCCACACCGATTTTTTGATGTTCTTCAGATTGAGCTGTTCTTCCGTAACCATGAGCTTAAAGCCAAGAAAAAAGCGGTAGTCCACTTGATTGTCCCCAATCATAGATACTAACGCTTCGGTCTGTTCGTCTATCTTCTGGCAGGCAACTTCCTTTAATTTTCCAGTTACCAGCTTCTTTGACTGTTCCTGCATACTGCGGATTGAGCTTTCTGTGGCAATCTGCAACGCATGAATTTTACCCTCACGGGACTGTGCGATAAGCTGTCGGAAACTGTCATGCACGATAAATTTCTGCTCTGCGGATAGAAAAGAATAGTTGTATGGTATCAGCTCATAGTAGGCGAACACCTCATTGTCCTTGTTCCAGACAAGGTTATTGTCAATATATTTTATCGGGAACATAGTTCACACTCCTTACTGCCGTGATTGTTTCATTCAATATCTGCTTATGCAGTTTTACGGCTTTTCCTGCATAAGTGATTTTTGGTCGCAGGGCATAGGTTATCTGTGATTTCAAAAAGCTGTACGGCTTCTTTCCGTCAAAGGTTTTCTGCGACATGAACCAAGTGAGAGCAACGGGAATACCAAAGTATTTGAGAAATGCTCCCTCAATCATGGAAAGTGGGGGAATATCCCCAAACAGAATGATGATAAATTCCGTAATCACAAACCATGTAATCTGTGTAAAAGTAACGGGAAAGGGTAAGTTAAAGTCATTGATTGCATACAAGACTTTTTCCACGTTCCAGATACCCGTGTAGCTTTTAATCTTTTTCAAGTTCTTTCAGCTCCTTTCAAAATAGAAAAGGACAGCCATTTTCAGACTGTCCCTTAAAGAGAAATACGCTGTCAGTAGCAACAATGCTTGTCGCTGATCTTCCAGCGTTAATATGGTATCTCGCACATACCTCGCTTGTTTCAATAAAGCAACCGCCCATATCCAAATCTCGCCCGTAGGCTTCATAGTCAATGTAATTCTGTAAGCTGGGTGGAATGTCCCCAAGTGCCTGCAATTCGTCTATGTAGTAGTAGGCAACATCTGTCATGGTTTCACAGTCGGGATAATAGTAAATATCGTCCTTATGTTCCACGACTTCTTCCAGCGTCCCATAGTGGCTGATAAATTCGTCCAGACACTCTACAATATAGTCGGGAAGTTCCTCTATCATTTCATACATCTCATTGAGTTCTTCAATGGAAACATACTCGCCAATCGCAATGGGAAAGTTGTCGGTATCATGGATAGCGTATTCCTCATACTGTTCATTCAAGCCGATTTTTTCTTTCACATCTTCCTCGTCAATGGGGAACGTGAACCAAGCACCGACTAAATAGCCCTCATTGTATTTGCCAAGATTAGCAATATAAACCGCCATATCATCAATCATAAGCACCACCTCATTTCCTACTCTGGCAGTTCAAAGATACCGTGTTCTGTTACTAAAAATTTCCCGTGTTCCTGCAAGTGAGAAGCGTAGGCTTCAAAGTCAAAGTAGTATTCTTGACAGTCCTCGGATAAATGCTTGAACATCGGGTCGTTCATCAGCTTTTGCCTTGCAACATCTATCATGCTTTTACAGTCGGGATAAACAATAATCACGTTCCTGCAAATATAAAGTGCTTCTAAATTTTCAAACACCGTAAGTAGTGATACATATTCTTCCTGCATATCACTTGAAAGCTGGCGGTACATAAAATCTAATTCGTTGAGCTGGTACACGCTGGTGTGTTCGTGGACTTCATCAGCATAAGGCAACACCTTTTCGATAATACGATAATCCCCACTTTCTGCACCGATACCTAACTTTTCTTCAAACTCGGCAACATCTATCGGCAGGTCGAACCAGTATGATATTGTTTCTTCGCCAGTTGTTCCTCTCGTTTCCACCAGCACCCTTGTTTCCTGCATTGTTCCTCACGTCCTTTCTGTTGCTTCATCACATCTTTTAAGCTCTGGTACGACATACCAAACACATACTTTGAAAAATCTTCTAACTGTTTTATATCATAATTCGTAAGCGGTAATCGCTTCATTTCATGCCACACTTTACGCTTGTAAGAGGGCAGGTTAGAAATATAATCACAGCCGACGTTTGCCTGCATATCCTTAAAAATATCGCTCATTTCATCACTCCAATCTGATTTTAGGTAAGAAAAAAGCAGTCAATCCTAAGACTAACTGCTTTATGTATATGGATATAATTTGATTAAGTTTTAAAACCAGTTTGTTTTTTCATCTCTAAATTGAGGGTTATCGCTGTGTTGATATGGATTATAGTTATTCAGATTGCAACCATATTCTTTTAATGATTTGATTTTGTTATCTTCTGTCCATTCAATTAAGGAAATACCGTCAAATTCTTCAACGCTTCCCGTATTCATTTCATTTTTAAAATACCATTCTACGACAGTTTGATTTTCTTTATGAAAGAACTGTTTAATATCCCAAATAATGACTTTACCACGAGTATTCCATTCATTAAACCAATGTTTTACTGTTTTAAGATTTTCATATTTAGGACACCAGCTTTCCGTATAAACAACATCTTCTGTAAAAATTTTATCTATTCCTAAGTCTTGCTGTTTCAACCACATATCAAACCATAAACGAATAATTTTTTCTCTCTCATTCAAAATAGAACACCTCGATTACTTCTTTTTTCACATTATAGCACCCATACATCAGCCCCACAATAAAATTTTATGCACCGATAATCTTATTGAACAGCTCTAACAGTACATCTTTCACACCGCCAGCATTGAATACCAAGCCGACAGCAATCAAGGCAACTACCAAGAAACCGATAAGTTTTGAAAACTCACGCTTGAACCCTAAGTAGATACCGATAACCACAATCGACATAAGCACTAAGCTCTGTGCGTTGCTTAAAAACCATTGATACAAATTTTGCCCGAAATTCATGTTATTTGTCCTCGCTTTCTTTTAATTTCTTCATTTCATAGTCAGCTCCTTTGCCAACACTTAAAATACACATCAAGGCTACGCCGATACCCGTTCCAACAGATACCAGCAGGAAGTCTTTCAATAATTCCCACATTTTTTCATCACTCCTAACTTTCTACTAAATCTTTTGCAGGGGTCGTCTGCTGTTTGATTATCATTTCATGCTTTTCTGTGAGCTTTGCCTGCTGTTCGATAGTTTTCATGTAGTCTGTTCCGTTTCCCTTATCAATCCTTTTCAGCATTTTCAAGGTCGGTGCTACCTGCCGTTGTACCCACCGCAATGTACGGTCTAAGGTGTAAGGCTCTGGCTTTGTCGTCAGCTTCAAGCTCTGTCTGTTATCGCCGATAAACCACGCCCAGCGGTCATTGAGTTTCCAGTCATTTTTTCGCTTGTCTGCTTCTTCATCAACAAACCGCACATACTGGTTGATGATAGAAAAGGCAGTCTGCTCTGCGTCATAATAGGTCAGCAAATCTCGTACTGCATAATAGGCACGTTCATTTCTAAGCCGTATCTCAAAACGGTTGATAATGTCGGCTTCTTCCAGCGGTGTCCCTAACTTGACGTACTGCTCATAGTCCTTTTCATAGATACAGAAATACACATCTGATTTTAGCGAACCAAGATAAAGGGTGCGTCCCATATATTCTCTGTCGTCCTCTCTATGCTTGATAAGCTCGCCCGACTGATAAAACTTATAACTTCTGGACTTTCCGATATATTCCCGTTTCCTGCATTTTTCCGCAAGCTCTGGAATATCCAAAATACCCGTATGGTCGTTGATAGCAAGGTCGATACGCTTCATCACGCCACCGTCTATGAGTGCGTCCATGAGAAAGTCATACCAACTTCTTTGTTGTGCCAGCAGGTAACTTTCAAACTGTCGGCAACCACGCCCCTTTAACTCTAAAAGGACACCTTTTTCTTCGTCAGCCGACGTATAGATAAAGATGTCCCCTAAAGAATAATGCTCCGTATAACTGTAATGTCCGTAATCTTCATGGAGCATATAATTGATATTCAGTTTTAATATATCTTTGATGATGTGCTGTATATCCAGCGTGGGAAAACGAATTTTCACATAATCAAACAGCATGGTAAGCGGTACTTCTGGATTGAACCTTGCCAGTTCCTTATGCAGAGTTTCCAGAAGTTCCTTTGACGGCTTCATTTTTCCACTTTCTATCTTGTTGAAATATTCCCTTGTGATACCAGAAGCCACCGCCAGCCTGCCTTGTGAGATACCGTAAGCAATCCGTTTCTCCCGTAATTCTTTTATCCGTTGTTCTTCATTCAGAACCATACCCCCAATCTGTAAAGTGTGAAGTTTTTTAAGGCGACTTCACAGCCGATTTTTGCTAGAAAACCATGCCAGAAGCCTTATGTTTCCTATGTTTTTTGTCTATTGTCTATTTGCAAACGTACCCCTCTGTTAGATACCGAGGGGTTTTACCTGCTGGCGTGGCTGACGCCACACCAGCAACGGCTAGTCCGTGCCGTCGCCTTTCGCTTCGCACGTCGCCGTCCCGTCCTGCCTTGCTTGTGCAAGAGAGCTGATAGTCTGTAAAAAATCATGTCCTTTTGGGACTAAAGGCGTGTAAAACTCACTTATGACGCTTGTTCCCACATCACAATAGCCACGCCCCTTGATACGCTTCTGGAAAAACTGCTTTTTCACATCTGAACCAAACAGCATACCGTAACCTAATTCGCTGATACGCCCAAGTCCCACACGGAAATTGAAGTTATCTCTGATACCATCTGAAAAATACTTTGCGTCTGGACGCTGGCAGGCAACAATAAGGAAATAACCTGCTTGTCGCCCTAACATAACGATTTTCTTTAACTGGCTAAGTAGCTCACGCTTTCTTTTGTCCCCAACATTTCAAAAAACGCTACATATTCATCAAAGATAAGAAAGCAGGGTGGAAGTCCCAGATAGGCGTAGTTTTCGCCCGTCTTATAGTTCGGGTGTTGCTTCATTTCCTCACTTCGCCGTACCATGCCCTCATAAAAGGCATTGACGCAATCAATCATTTCTTCTTTGGTGTGATAGACATTAGGCATGACTGTTCCCAAGTCTGCAAGGTCGCTGTTCTTTGGGTCTAAGATATAAAGGACAGCGTTGGTATGCAGTAAGGCTTCAATGAGCGTCAGCAGAAAATAAGTTTTACCGCCACCAGTCCCACCAGCAATCAAAGCGTGAGGGAGTGCGTCATATTCCCACACAAGATTTTTCATCAGCCTAAGACAGCCGTTTTCTGCCCATACTTCATCAATGGTAATGCGGTTTGCTATCATGTCATAAAGCAGGGTGTATTCAATATAGCCGTCATGTAAGGTCTTGTCGGTCAGCTCGCAATACAAGCCACTTTCCAATTTATCCTCTAACCGTAAAAGCTGGTCTTGATATTTTCCTAACGTGATTTCACAGCGGATATGGAGCAATCCCTTTTCCATTTGATAATAAATCTTTGGAAACCAGACGATTTTTTCCCTTGATCTGCTTTGCAGGTCAGTAAAAAAACCGCTGTCTTGTACGGTATCGGCTTCATACCACTTATTTTCCAGTATCATTCGTGCCAGCTTTTGACGGTGCAATAGCTTCTTGAAACTGTCGTAACAGAAGCGGTAATACAGAAAAGCGACCAATGCACAAACACCAGTCGCTATCAGCACAGTTATGAAGTTGTAAGGGGAAAGCGTCAAGCCGTTTTCTAACAAGCTGAAATGTTCCCAGTCGGTACGCATGAGCTGTTTGATGTTCAGTAGCAGAAGAACCGCCATGAATACAAACAGAAGCGTCCCTATGGAAAAGTGGTAGACAAGGTGCTTGTCGCTGGCTCTGATACGGTGTCCTTTGTTCCAAATCATACGCATAAATCAATCCTTTCTAGGTATGAAAAAAGCAGTCAATCCTAAGACTAACTGCTTAATCAACAATAAAGTGTAAATTTTATTGTTTCTTTTCTTCTTTTTTATCTTTTTTATTTTTTCTATCCCACCAAGTACCTGCTAATGAACAACTTCCGCCCATAACTATAAAGCCAATCATAATAAGCCAAAATTCCATGATTTCTCCTCCCTTTTAATTTGTTAAATGCTGGCAAATAAAAATTACAACAAAACATATAATAAGTGCGATTACACCTGCAATGAATGCAAATATGATTTTTTGATAATTTCTTTTTCCTATTTCTTGTTGTGTTTCATCATGCGTTAATTGCTTTCCGTCAATAAATGCCAAAATTTCTTTATAGGTTTGAATGTCATGGCTCTTTTTGAATTTTTCAATCTTACTTGCCGTATAGAGCGTTATTGCAAACAAGCATAACCAAATAATAATTCCTATATTTCCCTTAATACTAAATAAAGGATAGCACTTATGGCTACGACTATCAATTCAATTAGGAAAACTACACTTATCACATTAAACTTTTTAATAGTTGCTTTTTCTACAATCTCCCTCATCTCCTTTATATCTTCTTTTATAAAATTATCT
>NZ_QTVR01000035.1:0-12828 GCF_003460685.1 Blautia sp. OF03-13
GCTATTTTTCAAAAAGGAAAAAGTGTCAGGGCATTTTTTATGTGCAAAACTAATAAAAATAATTCTGAAAATATAGTAAAAATAAGCATATTGTCAAATGAAACGGAGGGTATATAATAAAATATAGAAATTTTTTATGTGCAAAACTAATAAAAATAATTCTGAAAATATAGTAAAAATAAGCATATTGTCAAATGAAACGGAGGGTATATAATAAAATATAGAAATATAAGCGGTGAGAAAAATTGAAAGGAAAAGTGCCTATGAAAAAACTCGGAAAATATGGTAAAAAGGTATCCTGCGTGGTAATTGGAATGCTATGTACAGCAGCGATTGGCGCCTGTGGAAGCACACAAAGTGGGTCCCAAGATGAAAAAGATGTGAGAAATGATATTTCTGTCTATGAAGAGGGAGCTGATTTGGAAGGAACGCTTACATATGGAACCTTATTTATTGAGCCGCAGACCCAGCATATGATTGATTTATTTATGAAGGAGCATCCAGGCGTAAAAATTGAAACAAAGGTTGTTTTTGACAATGATGTTACGGATGAACAGTATAATGAAGGCTTAAATACCTTGCTTACAGAACTTGCATCGGATCAACGGGCGGATATTTATGATGCAACGTATTTACCATCGGAAATTAAGACGAAAGGCAGCGGCTATTTCGAGGACTTAAATCAGTATATTGATGCAGATCCTAATTTTAACAGAGATGATTATTACGATAATATCCTGCGAGCAGCAGAAGTCGATGGAAAACTGTATCAAATTCCGGAAGGTTTTTATTATGTTATGCTTCGGTTGAATAGAAACATAACGGATGAACTGAATTATGAAGTCCCGGACGAAATGGATATCAATGATTTATATGAGTTATATCAGCAGGCCAAGCCAATTGCAGATGATGATTTTACGATTGATGTACAAAACAATATTTACGTGTTTCTGCCGATGACAGAGGACAGAGCTTATTTGAAGAAGGAAGAAGTAAATTTTGATTCAGAAAATTATGTGGATTTTCTGAGAAAAATGCAGGAACTGTATCAATATCAATCATCCTATGCGACCCATGCATTCGCGGATATTAAAAGCTTTTCCGGAAAGAGTGTCCTGCTGAATACATTTACAAATTTACTCGAAGGTTCTCCGAGCGGAATGTTTGAAGAAACCGATACGGCAACAAAACCGATCCTGTTGAAATCAACGGATGGAAAAATTCCTTTCTGGAGAATTGGTGAGGACTTTTCCATGAGTTCAGGCTGCAAAGATAAAGCGCTTGCATGGGAATTTATCAAATTCTGCATTGGTCAGAAACAATTTGAGTTCGAAGATGCAAACAGTGATTCTTACTACAGAAATTTCTTTACCTATGGCAGTATGCTGAACAAAGAAAACACACGGCAGCTTGTTGCGTATCAATTGGAAAATGATGACGACACAGCAGAAAAATGGGAAGCATACAATGAAAAAGTTTCTGCAAAAGCTTTTCGGGATTTACAGTTAGACAGTATTTTGACTGAAATTCGAAACGAATGTATGGAGCAGAAAATCACCCCAGAGGAATGTGCGAAGCTTTTCAGCAAAGAGCAGAGCTTTATGTTAATGAGTAGAAGCTGTCCTTAATCCATGGAATCAGGTATATGAAATGAAAAAACGAAATTTTATTTATATGTGTTTTATCCTTCCAAGTTTTATCGGGATCATGGCTTTTTACATCGTGCCGTTTCTTCTGTCCTTGTATTTTGCAGTGATTGACAACATGATGAACAAGGAATGGGTGGGTCTTAAAAACTTTAAACTGTTATTCGAAAATGAGTTATTCCTTTCAGCACTCCGTAATACCGGAATTTTTGCGGGATTGCAATACCGCTGGGAATGGCGATTGCTTTGCTTCTGGTACTGGTTTTGAAAAAGCAGAGGAGAGGTCGAATTCTTCTTATCCTGCTCCTGATCCCATTAATCGTTCCATCTGGAACGGTGATTGCTTTCTGGAAATATTTGTTTGAGAGAAATGGTTTTCTGGATGGGTTTTTACAGCTTTTTGGAAAAAACATGTTCGATATTGAGAATTCCAGATGGGCCATTTTGATTATTATCCTGATGTATCTGTGGAAAAATATCAGTTTTTCGATTGTCCTTTTCTGGTCCGGGATAAACTGGATTCCGCAGATCTATCATGAGCAGTGCCAGCTGGATGGAGCTACAGGGCGGCAGGAATTCCAATATATTACATGGATCTTATTAAAACCAACGACGTTAGTTGTGCTGTTGATGTCGATCGTGAATTCTTTTAAGGTTTTTAAAGAGATCTATATGCTGTATGGGGCCTATCCATCACCGTATGTTTATATGCTGCAGCACTATATGAATAACCAGTTTTTGTCACTTAATATGCAGAAACTGTCTGCTGCAGCATGGTGTATGTTTCTCATACTGGGAATCTTTCTGGGCATCATTTATCGGGTCCAGAGGAAGAATCTGGATTATTTGTAAAGATCTTTTGTGGGTGATTTTATGAAAAAGAGATATTCGAATTTTTTCGAAAAGCTGATCTGCATGGGAGCTGTCATTTTGGCAGTCATTCCGTTGTTGTTTGTGGCTGGAAAGTCGGTACAAGTTCCAGAAGAGTATCTTATATTGCTCTTTAAGAGACCTTTGTATTTGCGGATGATGTGGAATTCCCTGATTATTACTATTCCGGTTTTGATTGGACAGCTTTTGCTTGCACCGCTTGCCGCATACGGCTTTTGGCAATGCAGGTGGAAATACAAGGAGATTTTGTTCTATCTTTACATGATTGTCATGCTTATGCCGCTGCAGCTGACTTTAGTGCCAAATTATTTAGTGGCGAATTGGCTGGGCATTCAAAATTCGTCCTTGGCAATTATTCTTCCGGCAATGTTTCAGCCATTGGGGGTATTTCTGATTCGTCAGCAGATACAGGATTTTCCGCAGGAAACGTTAGAAGCAGCCAGACTGGACGGAGCCAGCGAATACAGAATTTATCGTTCCATTGTAAAGCCTAATTTGAGTTCAGCCATTGCTGCTGCATTAATCCTGATTTTTATTGACAATTGGAATATTGTAGACCAGGCGGTCATTTTTTTGAGAGAGCCATATCAGCAGCCGTTATCCGTGTATCTTTGCCAGATTTTAGAGGAACAGCCGGATATCTTTTATGCAGCGTCCGTTTTTTACGCAGTACCAGTTTTATTGATATTCTTAATGGGACAGGACTATTTGATACAGGGAATCAGTATGTCCGGTGTGAAAGCGTAGAGGGGAAGAAAGTACGATGAAGTTCAAAAAAATAAGTATAGGGTTAATCGCTCTGTGGTTTCTGTTTTTAACTGCCGCAACGTTTTGGTCGGTCAAAGAAGAGAACAAAACGCTTCCTTCCGTCTGGACAGAGGAGGCACAGGAAGGCAGCATTGAGTATGAATTTCCAGTTGATTTGGAAGTAAGCGCAGCTGATCAGGCAATTGGCTATATCAGCGTGTATGATAACGTTCCGGAATCTTTGCTGCAGGAGGGCAGAGATCTTCTGGTTGGAAAAGTGTGTTCTGTCATTCGAAAGGATGATTTGTATGAGCTTACGGTAGATCTGTATGAAAAACATTCGATTGGTGAAAACGTTGAGGGAAAAATCGAAATCACTTCTGAAGATGTTTTTCCAAAAGTGATCACACGGCAGGCGATTCATGAAGGAGACTTTGGAAAAACGTGTGTCTATTATATTAAGCGTCAGAAGGGAGCCTGGGGGTATGAAAATATTCTGGAAGAAAAAGCTGTGACATGTTTTCCAAATAGAAATTCAGATTTCGTGGTACTTTTATCAGAAGTAGACGAACCGATGGTCGTAAGCACATCAGAACTGACAAATGGAGAACGGGTGAAATTAACAGAAAAAGATTAAGGAAAAGAATACAGCCTCACTACCGGGACTTTCAGGGGTGAGGCTGTTTCATTATGTTCTATGCATGTGCCGATTTATACAGGCTTTAAAACACATTATTATCCGAATAATGCGTCATGATACCTTTCGCATTGTAGCCCAATATATTCCGTAACTTATCAATTGCATTTGCTTCTATATATTGATTATGCCATAACCGCTTCATAAGAACTACGGTCCTAATCGTAAGAACTGGAAACATTGTGAATGACAATGAAAAATGTACGACTATCACCAAAGCCGGAAGCCTAGAAACAGGAGATGCGACCTTGACCGGCATTTTAATGGCGCTGGTGGCAGGATTTTTCGGTGTGCTGGAAGAAACCGTCCGCAGAAAAAACGCCAGTAATGCGGTGGTAATTTAAAAAATATGGAAACAAGGAACGATATAGCTTAACGGCTATGCCGTTCTTTGTTTTTTACTTAAGTACATGTTAGAAATTCCCTGGTATCTGACAATCACACATTATTTTTACGTAATTTAATGTGTGTTCGTCGCTTTACAGTTGACAATCACACATTATTTCAATATAATATAATGTGTGATTGTCAAAGAGGGGTGAGAAACATGAATGTTAAGGAGAAAATCGAAGAACTGCGAGAAGCGTCAGAGGACGGTACGATTACCGCAGCGCAAGTAACAGAAGCCGGACTGCACCGCAGCGTTTTACAGAAGTTTGTCAAGAGCGGCGAGATATACCGCTTCGGGCGTGGCCTGTATGTGTGGAGCGACGTATGGGAGGATGATTTCTACCTTTTACAGCGAAAGTATGGGCGCGGAATTTATTCGCACGATACTGCTTTGTATCTGCGGGGCTATTCGGATCGTACCCCGGCAAAATATACGATGACCTTTCCCAAAGGCTACAATGCTTCATCCTTGAAACGGGAAAATCTAATTGTCAAGCGCGTTGTGCCGGAGAACTATGAACTTGGCAGAATTGAAATGAAATCCCCATCCGGCAATCCAATTCGTGTTTACAATTTGGAACGGACGCTGTGTGACATCCTGCGCGGCAGCGGCAGTGATATACAGATTGTCGGAGAAGCTATGAAACGCTATGCAGCATCCAAGGATAAGAACATTCACAGACTGATGCAGTACGCAGATCAGCTTCGTGTGAAGCCCAAGGTGCTGCGATATATGGAGGTTTTGCTATAGACCGTTTCAGACCGAAAAAAATGGGGTCAAAATCGCGGTCGAAAATTAAGGGGAAAAGGAAAAATTTTCCATAAAAAAGTCGATTGTCTGATAGAAAAATGAAAAGGGGAGCAGATATGCAATTACTAATCAAACAACGTGTATTTTCCTGGTCAGACACGTATGATATCTATGACGAGCAGGGGAACCAAAAGTATTTTGTGAAAAATGAATTTATCTCGCTGGGACACCGTCTGCATGTGTACGATGCGGCGCATAATGAAATTGGGTTTATCAAACAGAAATTATTTTGCTTTCTTCCGACTTTTGAAATTGAATGGAACGGGCAGTTAATGGGACATATCGAAAAACGTTTTGCACTGTTCCGCCCCAAATACGATGTAGATTTCATGGGATGGCGTGCAGAAGGTGACTTCATGGGATGGGATTACGATGTATATGAAGCCTGCAGTGCAGTCGTCCACGTACATAAAAAACTTCTGAGCTGGGGTGACACGTATGTCATCGAATATGATAATCCGAGCAATGAAATTCCGGCATTATTACTGGTGCTGGCGATCGATGCGGCAAACTGTTCACAAAATAATGGATAGCTGGCAGTGTCTGGAATGGCGTCAGGGGAGATGCGGATATGAGAACTTTGGGAAATATTCTGTGGTTTATATTTGGAGGCATGTTCGGCGGACTTGCATGGATTTTTGCAGGATGCATCTGGTGTATTACGATTGTTGGAATTCCGTTTGGACGGCAGTTTTTCAAGATGGCAAGGCTTTCGTTTATGCCATTTGGCACGAGTGTAATTGGATAAAAGGTGTATGGAAAAAGATCGGGTTACCGGTCTTTTTCTATGCGTATCATGAGGCGGCCATTCCTTTGATGCAAATAGAAACATGATAAAAGTATTGCGCAGCAGAATAAAGTATGATACTATAAATTTACAGAAAAAATAAAGAAACGATAGAATATTCAGTATTAATTAAAAAATCAGGAAACAGAAGGGGGGAAGTTTATGAAGATAAGACAGACAATCTTTTTATTACCTTTGTTTTTGCTGGCGGGCTGTGCATCTGCAGGAGGATCACAGAGCAGAGATCTGGATTTAAAGGAACTCTGTACAGAGGAGCAGGTTTTCCAGTATGCGGATTTTGAATGGGGAACGGATTCGGAACAGCTTTTCAAACAGAGCTCCCTGAAGTTTGATGAAAAAGATCTGGGACAGGGTGATGAGAGCAGCACAAAGACATACGAGAGCAAAGAAAAATTTTCCCTGGAAAATGCAGAATCTAACATGGATCTGGAATTTTCGGACGGTCAGCTGAGTCAGGTTTCCTTTACTTTTGACATCGAACAGGATGCCAATACATGGATTCAGAAAGAAGTAGACGAACTGAATTCTTTATACGGCGGAGGAATTGCAACTGGACTCGGAAATCAGATTTATCAGTGGCAGGGGGAGCAGGATACGGTTCTGCAGCTGACGGCTTTTACGGAAGGGGATGAAAGCGCAACCGTTATCTTAAGCGTGGCATCGATGGAATACTCGATTGGATCATAAAATTGACAGATACGGGCGCATCAGACGGCAATGTCTGGTGCGCCTGCTTTTTTGTGAAAAAACTTTCCAAAGCTTTTAAAAGCCAGAAAGATAGAATGACAAAAGTGTCACAGATGTGATATAGTAGTAGAATAATGTGAAAAAGAGAAGGATTTGACAAAAGAGATGGAGTTAGGAAATTTTCAGAAATCAGTAGATTCAGATGAAATCAAAACAATGGCATTTGAAATCATCGGAGAACCGGTAAAAGCAGTTTCCCGCATCTGCGAGCAGTGGGGCGAGGCGGAAGATGAAGTGCGGGAGTACGATGTGTATGTGATCGAGACAGATGCAGGAAAATATACACTGAAGAAAACCGGCAGCAAAGAAGCGCAGATTTATGTGCAGTATCTGTCAAAAGGAGAGTTTCACGTACCGCAGTATGTCGGCATGCGGCAGGCAGAGGATGCGGACTGGATCTGCATGAAGTATGTAGAAGGAAACGACATGCGGGATATGACGGACGAGACAACAGAAAAAGCGGCAGAAACCTTAAGTAAAATTCAGTCGTATTTCTGGACACCGTCGATGGACAAAGCGCCGGAAAATGAAGTGGAGCAGAGATTTGTCGAATACTGGAAACGCGTTCTGCGCCGAGCATCGTCCGTAGTGGATGATCCAATTCTGCGGAAAGCGTATCAGATGTTCCTGGACCGCCAGCTGATCTGTCCATGTACGATGTCAAACGGTGATTTCCTGCAGTGGAATGTGATCTATGACGGCGAAAATGTTGTCATGATTGACTGGGGATTTGGTGGAATGATGCCGTATTCTCTGGACATTGCAAGATTCCTGGCACATGCGACCGAGACACGGAGTACTTTCCCGTTCTACATGAACGATGCACAGAAAGAGCTGTTTCTGGATCGGATGTATGAAGCGTTAAAGACAAAGATTTCACGCGAACAGTTCAATCTGGATGTGAAGCTGGCCACGCTGAATGAGTATATCGAGTTTGTGGAAGCAGAAGAGGACGAAGACGGCTGGTATCTGGAACATGCACAGGCGCTGGCAGAGGAACTTCTCAATTTGTAAAAAAACGGATTGCATTTATCTGTAAGTTGTCCTATAATAGGGAACAGAAAATAAAAAGAAAGAGCACCATTGGTGTAAAGGTGAGGGAATGTTTCTGCGATAATCGACTTTAAGAAAAACACAAAGAACGGGCAGCCTGGAAAACAGGCCTGTTTTTCGTGTACGCTTAAAGACGAGAATCGCTGAATCATCTCCCTTTTTTATGAGAATAGAACAGGGATATTTTTTTGCGGGTCTGTTTTGCGTACGCAGGGCAGGCTCGTTTTGCGTAAAAAGGCAGAAAAGAGGCTGCCGGAGCAAAGGGGACTTCTGTATGATGCAGATAAAAAAATTAACACTGACACATAAAAAAGATCTGCGGGTGATTCTCGAAGATTTTCAGCTTGTACTGAATGACGGTGATAAGGCCGTTATCATTGGAGAGGAGGGAAACGGAAAATCGACGCTGCTGAAGTGGATGTACGATCCCGCACTGACGGAAGATTACATCGAATCCACAGGCGAGCGCATCATCGGAAAGGAGCGGCTTGGATATCTGCCGCAGGAACTTCCGGAGGCGGAGAAAACGAAGACGGTGTATGAGTATTTCTATGAAAAAGAAAAGTTCTGGGATCAGACACCGAAGGATCTGGCGGTGCTGGCAAGAAAATTTGGTCTGACGGAAGAGTTTTTCTATCGGGATCAGCAGATGAGTGAGCTTTCCGGCGGCGAGAAGGTGAAAGCGCAGATGATGCGTCTTCTCATGGAGGATGTCACGGTCCTTCTGCTGGATGAGCCGTCAAATGATATTGATCTTGCGACACTGGAACTTCTGGAGAAACTGATCCGCGAATGGGAGCATATTGTTGTTTTTATTTCGCACGATGAAACGCTGATTGAAAACACGGCAAATATGGTCATTCATATTGAACAGATTGTGCGGAAGACAAAATCGAGATACACGGTTGCGAAACTTCCCTATCGGACGTATGTAGAGGAGCGCCTGCAGAATTTCGAGCGCCAGGAACAGAAGGCGCAGAGTGACAGGAGAGAGAAAGCGCTGCGCGATGAGAAATACCGAAAGGTATACCAGAGCGTGCAGAACGCCTTGAGCAACTGTTCCCGTCAGGCACCGTCCGTGGCGAAAAATCTGAAGGACAAAATGCATACCGTAAAGGCGATGAACCGCAGATTTGAAAAAGAAGATGCCCGCATGACAGAAATGCCGGAGCAGGAGGAAGCGATTTACTTCCAGCTTGGAGGAGCAGAGGCAGCCATGCCCGCCGGGAAAACGGTCATCGAATATCAGCTTCCGAAACTGGAAACGCCGGATGGGGAGCGGGTTCTGGCGGAAAATATCACCTTAAAGATAAGAGGACCGGAAAAAATATGCATTGTCGGCCCGAACGGGGCAGGCAAGACAACACTGCTGAAAAAGATTGCGGCAGAGCTGAAAGAACGGGAGGATCTCCGCGTAGATTACATGCCGCAGAACTACGAGGATCAGCTGGATTTTTCCATGACGCCGGTCGATTTTCTGGATTCCACCGGGGAGAAGAGTGAGAGGACGAAGATACGAACGTATCTTGGGTCGCTGAAGTACACGGCAGACGAGATGGATCACCCCATCCGCGAACTGTCCGGCGGCCAGAAGGCAAAAGTATTGCTTCTGAAAATGAGCCTTGGCAATGCCAATGTGCTGATTCTGGATGAACCAACCCGAAACTTTTCACCCTTATCGGGACCGGTCATAAGAAAAATGCTCCGCGAATTTCCAGGCGCCATCATCAGCATTTCGCATGACAGGAAGTATATCGGAGAGGTGTGCGGGAAGGAGTATCTGCTGGAAAAAGACGGACTCAGACTGATCAGAGAAGAAAAATAAAAATATTCGATAACGAAAAATACGACGGTGGCTGGCCGTCGTATTTTTCCGTGGAGAGATTATGTTTGTCTTAAGAGAAGGTTTCACAGCAGATTCTGTTCCGGTGAAGTCGGGAAAAATGTTAATTTTATATTGAATTAGGTCGGGAAAAATGTTAAATTAGAGTAAGAATAACCAGGGAAAAATGTGAAATAATAAAAAAGAGAAATGGAGGAAGGTCAGCATGCGTCGATTTGCAATGGATAAACTATTAGACTGGAAGAAAAAAAGTAACAGAAAACCACTGATTTTAATGGGAGCCCGGCAGGTTGGTAAAACGTGGTTAATGAAAGAATTTGGTAAGACATATTATGAAAAAACCGCCTACATTTCTTTTTACAATAATCAGAGAATGCAGGCGGTTTTCGATACGGATTTCGATATAAAACGTATTATTATGAACCTCAATATTGAATCAGGCGTAACGATCACCCCAGAGAATACATTGATTGTTCTGGATGAAATTCAAAATGCACCGAAAGCGTTGGAATCTTTGAAATATTTTTGCGAAGAAGCACCGGAATATCATGTAATAGCAGCAGGTTCACTTCTTGGCGTGGCGCTTCATGAGGGAATATCCTATCCGGTGGGAAAAGTAGATTTACTGGATTTATATCCATTCAATTTTAGAGAATTCCTGTGCGCTATGGACGAAGAAGGGCTGGAAAGTGCATTGGAAACAAAGGATTACAATTTAATTGACAATTTTGCGGATAAATATTTGTTCTGGCTGAAAAATTATTATTATACAGGCGGCATGCCAGCAGTTGTAGATGCATTTCGCTTGAATAAAGATTATGCAGAAGTACGACAGATACAGAGTGATATTGTACGGCAGTATGAGGGTGATTTTGGAAAGCATATTGAAGCAAAAGTTCTCCCAAGAATACGAATGGTATGGGATTCTATTCCGATGCAGCTGGCGAAGGAGAATAAAAAATTTTTCTTTGGACAGATAAAGAAAGGAGCCAGAAGCAGCGAATTTGAAATAGCAATTCAGTGGCTTCTGGATTGTGGATTAGTATATAAAGTCAACCGGGTAAATGAGCCTCATATGCCGCTGAAGGCGTATAAAAATATGAATGCATATAAATTATTCGTACTGGATGTAGGACTGCTCGGAGCAATGAGTGAACTGCCAGCAGAATCCATATTGGAGGGGAACGATATTTTTGTTGAATTTAAAGGCGCGCTTACAGAACAGTACGTTCTGCAGCAGTTGATTTCAGATACCCCTTATACGCCATATTATTATGGAAATGAAAAAGCAACTTTCGAGCAGGATTTTCTGATTCAGAAGGCAAAGAGTATTGTGCCGATTGAAGTAAAGGCGGAACAGAACATTCGATCCCATAGTCTTAAAACATATTGCGAAAAGTTCCAGCCGGAAGAAGCAGTTCGATTTTCAACATTGAAGTATAAAGAGCAGGAGTGGATGGTAAATATACCATTATACGCTGTTTGCAACTTATAAATTAAAACAGCTATAAATCCCACGAAAGAAGGTGATCCCCATGCCATTTAAAATCATCCGAAACGACATCACAAAAGTTCATGCCGATGCGATCGTCAACACAGCCAACCCTTAGCCAATTTACGTGAAAACGTATCAGAGGGGCGGTTACTTTAATCAAAGCCAGACGTTCCACCCGTTTTACCAGCCGGAGCAGATCAAAAAGGAAGAACTGGACAAAATTCTCGAAGCCGACAGCATCGCTGATGACAGCACAATCCAGAATGCTTTTTACGATGCCCCGACAGTTGTCTATCTGTTTGCACCGTATACCTACCCAAACGACGCACAGGACTGCTGCGTTGCAAAATCATTTACGATCAGGCAGAATAAACCGAAAAATTCCGGGGAAATATGTGAACTTCCGGGGTTCATTTTGGATGGAAATATTCTTGCAATTTTACAGCGCAGTTATTATAATAAAGACAAGTTCTGCGGTAAACTCATTTTTCGCAGAAAACGCCAGAAGCGGAGGCTGACGTTCAAAAAACAAAAAAGGAGCGTAAGAGAAATGGCAAAAATTTTAATTAGCCCTTCTAAATATTTACAGGGCGCAGGGGAAATGAAAAACATCGGAACATATGCGGCAAAATGCGGAAAGAAAGCACTGGTTCTGATCAGCCAGGGAGGCTACAGACGGATCGGAGCAATGATCGAAGAAAGCTTTGCGGGAAGCGACTGCGACGTTGTTTTTGATTATTTCAACGGCGAGTGCTGTGAGAGTGAGATCAACCGTCTGGTTGCTATCGTGAAAGAAAAAGGCTGTGATCTGGTTATCGGTGTCGGCGGAGGCAAAATTTTTGATACCGCAAAAGCAGTTGCCTACTACGCAGAAAAACCAGTATTCATCTGCCCGACCATCGCATCGACCGATGCACCGTGCAGCGCACTGTCTGTTGTATACACAGAAGAGGGTGTATTCGAGAGATACCTCTTCCTTCCGGCAAACCCGAACCTGGTTCTGATGGACACTGACATCATCGTAAAATCTCCAGTCCGCCTGACCGTAGCCGGAATGGGTGATGCACTTGCCACCTATTTTGAAGCAAGAGCCTGCCAGAGAAGCGGAGCTACTTCCTGCGCCGGTGGAAAAACAACCGAGGCAGCGATGGCACTCGCGAAACTCTGCTTTGACACTCTGATGGAAGAAGGTGTAAAAGCCAAAATCGCTCTTGAAGCCGGCGTATGCACCCCGGCAGTCGAGAAAGTCATCGAGGCCAACACCCTCCTTTCCGGAATCGGTTTTGAAAGCGCAGGCCTCGCAGGAGCCCACGCCATCCACAACGGCTTCACCGTACTCGAAGAGTGCCATCACATGTACCACGGTGAAAAAGTAGCCTTCGGAACCCTGACTCAGCTCGTCCTGGAAAACGTACCGCTCGATGAACTTGAAGACATCATCTTATGGTGTATCGAAGTCGGTCTCCCAGTCACCTTAGCTGAACTCGGTGCCGGAAACGTAACCGACGACCAGCTCATGGAAGTAGCCAAAACCGCATGCGCAGAGACCGACACCCTCCACAACATGCCCTTCGAAGTAACCCCGGAGACCGTCTTTGCCGCCATTAAAGCAGCCGACGCCTACGGTAGATACTATCTCGACGAAGAAGAATAACCCGTATGAAAAAAAGATCTCCTGCCAACCCCAGGAGATCTTTTTT
>NZ_QTVR01000036.1:0-12493 GCF_003460685.1 Blautia sp. OF03-13
CATTCAACAACTGTTATATATAAAACAAGGGTGAAAAGCTCAAACTGTAAGCTCACCACCCTTGCATATCATAGAAGAATCTTATTTACAGACTTTTTCTCACAGTCTCGATTTGATATCCAGTACTGGCGTTATTTATTCTACAGGGGCTTGGGGGTGTAGCCACCAAATATACTATTCGTTTTCTGCTTCGGCAAGTTTGTTAAGGATCCACTCCCTATTGATAACTATTTCATCATCATCGCGGAGATCCTTGAAATCATTGCAGTGTGAAGAAGCAAATTCATACATATTGTCAATGTCAACTGCACCAGTAATCTCACCCTTATTAATGATTACAAGAATATTTGTTCCGTCGTCGTCGACAGCAAAGCGCAGTTCATCAAATTCTATATCGGGATCATTTTTGAGAATAGAATCTGTCGCAAGTAATTTAACAAGTTCCATTACCCTGTCATCTTTACCTGCATCAAAGATCTGGATCTTTTCAACGAGCTGATTTGCTGATGTCACAATCCGGTATAAGTACTTTTCGGTACGATAATCAGCCAAAGCATTTTTTTCATAAAATATTTCATATGTCTTCTTTACTTCTGATTCAGGAACCAGATAAATCATGACAAGATCTTCCATTTGGTGATAGAGTGTGGAGTAGTTTAAACGAAAGGTCTCTCCACAGCTCGGGCAGGTATAAAGGAAAATAGATTGATTAAGTACCTTCTCTTTCATTTCAGGATCCAGTGCAGTATTAATACGAGTGTGTGAGAAAAACTCTGTAAATAAGATTCTTCTATGATAATTAAGGGCGATGAGCTTATGGATTAGGCTTGTCGCCCTTGTCTTATATATAACAACTGCATGCAGACATGTCAAGAGCAGGCGGTTTCCCGCCTGTCTTCTTGACCGGTCTTCCAAGTGCCTGATATCCGGGAAACATCTGCTTTGCAAGTTCCAAACTGATTGCCTGTGCTCTCTTTCCGGTAAGACCGTTTTCTGTAACATCGGCTGGATCGTAGCTGATAATGTAGTGATGACTTTTGATGTCTTCACGTTTCTTATTCTTATGAAAATGAGCATTTGTCAGTTCGCATTCTTTGTCAAAAGACATCGGATCACAGTTCAGTCCATCCATATAAAACTCTTTTCGCAAGATGCTTCGACCGGATTCATCTACAATCTTTTTCCCGGTTTTTTCATCATGTTCAAACAGAAGGTAATTGATAGCAGCCGAGTAATTAGCATTTCTGCTTTTAATGTGTTTTAGGATTGCCATTCATACCACCTGCCAGTTTCAGTACTTCTTTTCTCAATAGGAATAAGTCCGTGATGCACTGATGGATTTCATTTTCTATAGCACGTGACTGACTGCCACCACTGTTAAAATGCTTGGCGATCTGATTGAGGTTTGATCCAATCTTTCCATATTCACTGACCAGTTTTCTGAGATCATTCATGTCTGCAACAACTTCAATTTGGTGATTGATTTGCTTTTCCAATAGAAGTTTCCTCAGATATTCTGATCGGCTAACAGATAAACAAGCAGCGCCTTGGTCTAATAAATCCAGTTCGACATCTGTAAGACGTAATCCTATAAAATGTCTGTGATTCAGTTCTTTATCTTTGTTTTTTGTTCTCATACTCCTCCTTTCGCTGAGACTATTCCTCCCGCCGGGAATCCACGTATTTCAATATCGGCTGTCCCTTCCGATATTAGAAATAGTGCTGTGAACACCTTTAGGTGGAACCAACAGACAAGTGAAACGTCTGTTATTGAGAGGGTACGGGGAGATCCCCATCAAGATAAATCCCATAGGAGAACAGGATGCCAAATGGCAATACTGTTAAACATGGGTGGATCTTGCTCTGTATGTGTACCCCTCTATATAACGAAACGCTCAGAGACTGTTTTACAGTGGGGGAAAAGAAAAAATATCAAAAAAATAATGATTAATGGTGAGCTTGTGATAGAATGAAAAAAAGAGAAAAGCATAAAGGATGTAGTTGTGGAGAAAATTTGTTATGATTAGAAAGTTGCTGAACGGAGATATCGATAGAGTTGCTGACATATGGTTAAAGACAAATCTGAAAGCACATTATTTTATTTCCAATCAATACTGGAAAAGTAATTATGAATTAGTAAAAGAAATGATGTCACAATACGAAGTTTATGTGTTTGAAGCAGATAAAATGATACAAGGATTTGTAGGACTAAATGATAAATATATAGAAGGTATTTTTGTCTCCGATGAAATGCAGTCATGTGGCATAGGTAAGCTTTTATTAGATTATGTTAAGGATAAAAAAGTTAGCTTACGATTAAATGTATACCAGAAGAATGCCAGAGCAATTTCTTTTTACCAAAGAGAAGCGTTCATTATTCAATGTGAAGGCTTGGATGAAGCTACTGGTGAAAAAGAGTACACTATGCTATGGAAACGAAAATAGAAATCGGGATTTGTAGTAAAGGAGGTTTACAATGGGGTTTTGGATTTTTATGTTGATTATGGATTTGCTTCTTCCATTTACGATGATTGGTTTTGGAAGATATTTTATGAAAAAGGCTCCAAAGGAAATAAATTCAGTATTTGGATATCGGACTTCGATGTCTATGAAGAACAAAGACACATGGGAATTTGCTCATAAATATTGTGGTAAAGTCTGGTATGTCTGTGGAATGGTTATGTTGCCGATAACAGTAATATTCATGCTTTTAGTGATTGGAAAAAATGAAGATTGTGTTGGGAGTATAGGAGGAATTATCTGTGGTGTTCAACTTATTCCTTTAATTGGGTCTATTCTCCCAACAGAAATAGCATTAAAAAAGAATTTTGATAAGAATGGAACAAGACGATAAATGCCATTTTTTGAAACTGAGAAATCGGGATTGACCGAGTTCTTTGAGTGAGATACACTTCTTGGACGAAGGGAAGGAAGAAGGAAAAAGTACTTTAGAGGTATTATGGAATGAGTAATAAATTGGTTGAGCACAAAGAATCAAAAGAAATATTAACTGGAAATCAAAAGAAAATTTTGTTTTGGATTTGTTTCATTATTTTAAGTATAGCTTTCATTACAGTCTGGATAAATATACTTTTGACATCTAAAGCATTTAATACACAAATGGAAGAGATGGTACTGGGAGAAGATTACTATATGGAGGATATTGTGATTACAGGTAAAAGGGCTGAAGATGCTTCGGCTGATACGATATCTCAGAATTATTTCTTCTACTACAACAATGGAAAAGTGAATGATTATCACAAGCGAATGCAAGTACCGGGATTTGTATATTCGGAATATAATGTAGGAGATTCCATAGCTGCATATACCACAGACCATGTTAGTTATTCTTATTACAAGTATGGGATTCTTCCGGATACAGAGTATACAAACAATGAATTAATGAAAGTGGCTGGCGTATTGCTTGGAATTGGAATATTTTTATTGGCTTTGTTTGGGGTGTTAAGTAAGAAAATGAATTACAAGAAGTAACCAACTTCCCGTTTATTGGGAAGTCGCAGAGAACGAAAAATCGGAATTTGTGGAGAGATTTCCTGAACTTTCCTTATTTTACAGGCTTTTCAGCCCATTAAATAGTGAAATGATATGTATTTTCCCTTATTTTTGCCCTTATGCGGAATCCGCAAGGGAAATAAGGGAAATTTTTAGTTAAGCATTGCTCGCTACTTTATCAAGAAGTCTTGCGGAATCCCGTTTTGCTTTTCTTGTTGAGTGAGCGTAAATATTCATTGTGGTACTGACATCAGAGTGTCCTAACAGTTCCTGTACATCTTTCGGTGCAGCTCCATTGGAAAGCAGATTGCTGGTATAAGTGTGACGCAACTGGTGAAAATGGAAATCTTCAAATCCTTCCAGCTTCTTTGCCACTGATCTGCATACAATGCTGAGTGTACTCGGCAGTTCCAAAGAGCCATCTGGTCGCAGGCAGACAAAGGAGATTTCTTTGTAATCTGTCGGGACTTCCTGTGTTCCGTCAAGATGATAGTATTCATAATATACCCTGTTTTTCACATGCACTTCTTTGTAGTAATTGCGGTGATATAATTCGCCATACTGCATCCGGTTTTTGAGCTGTTCTTTTCTGGCAGCTTTCAGTATTTCAGTCAGCGTATCTCCAAAATCAACAATCCTTACTTTTTTCCGTTTCGTTGGTCCGATAATATTTTTGTGTTTCATGCCGTCGTAGCGGATACTGCGTTTTATGGTCAGGCATTGTTCCTCAAGGTTAATGTCCTGCCATGTAAGACCACAGGTTTCCCCGATACGGAGCCCGGCATAATACGCAATTTGAATCGGAAGAATAGCAGGTGGATTTTTCTTTTCCAGATATTGGATAAGCCGTTCATAATCCTCATGTGAAATCGGCTGTGTACCTTCTTCCACTTCATCATCGGAAAAGAGGTCAACTTCCTCTGCCTGCTTTTTCAGCTTAATATACTGCATCGGATTGAAACTGATTAACTGTTTTGGAAATACTGCAAAACGGAATGACTGCTGTAACACTGCGGAAAAAGAATGGATATAATCTTTGCTGTATCCCTTTTTTACTTTCCCGTCTGGAAACTCACCACCGAATGTAAGCAGATCAAGAAATGCCTGTAAATGTTCGGCAGTAACTGTTTTCAGTTTGCGGTCTGCAATCGGGTGTTTTTTGGTACATCGGATTGCACCAAGATAATTTTCCACTGTACCGTTGCTGAGTGTCCCAGTTTTCAGTTCTTCTTCTGCCCACATATCCAGAAGTTCCCCTACGGTAAGATTATCTGCCTTTGCAACAAACTTCTTATCTTCGTAGTCTTCCAGTGCCTTGCGGAGAAGCTTTTCCGTCTCACTTTTACTTTCGGTTCCGGCGTATTCTTTCTGAACCATTTTACCGCTTGCATCTTCTACATAGAAACGATAGTACCATTTTTTTCCTTTTTTTCTAACAGATCCTTTTGCCATAATCGTATGTCTCCTTTCGATATCAGACAATCGGAACTGCTGAAATGCTTCTTGCGTGTAGGCATCTTATGGACAAGTCCATAAGCCAATTCGCCGCTCGTCAAATCTGTAAACAGCTTGACTCGCTTGCGCTCATTGTATCATAACTCCGATTATCTTACTATACCGATTCAGAATCGTCATACATAACTTCGGATAAAAGATTTGCAAGCCTTTGTTCTGCCGCTTCCGGTTTCTTTGAATAGAGCCTTACAACATCTGCCATATCATTAAATGCGTTGACAGTATGTGTGATCTCCCTGAGAAACATAATCTCATTATATTCATCTTTCGATTCAAATCCCATTACTTTGGCAATGTCCGCATCTTTGGTACTGCCTTTGTAATTTTTACAGGCGAACTGAAACGAATCCAGAAACAGTTCATATTGCTTTAACATTAACAGCAGTAAGTCTTTAGAAAAAGCGTCTTCTGTTTTATTGAGGTCAAGAGGAAACTGTTTGAGAATGTCGCCCATCGCATCACGAATCTGCAATTCTTTCTTATCCGTAATATCAGTTTCATATTCATCGGTTTCCCCTTTGAGCCATTCAATCGATACATGAAGTGCTTCCGAAAGACCTTCCAGTACCATCTTTTTGGTATTGTCAATCGAACCATTCTCATAACGCAGGATTGTGGAAGCGGTAACTCCCATCTTCTCTGCGACATAAGGCTGTGTCAGATTTAATTCCAGACGGCGCTGTTTTGCCCTGCTGCCGATCAGCTTGCGTAGTTCTTTATCTTTCATGCTGATGTGCCTCCTTTTTCGGTATGTCATTACTATACCACGCAACAAAATATATTGCAATATGCAATTTTAAGAAAAGCAGCAAAATTTCATAATGCTTGACAAAGCAATATAAACACGCTATACTGACAGCACAAATGAAATTGCATAATGCAATTCGAAAGGAGGTGGTCATATGACGCAAAGAAAGATTGCCTTATCTATTGAGGAAGCTGCTGATTATACGGGAATTGGCAGGAACACCCTGCGAAAGTTGGTAGAGTGGAAGAAACTTCCGGTATTGAAGGTTGGGAGAAAAGTCCTGATCAAAACGGATATGCTGGAACTTTTTATGGAAGCCAACGAGGGCAGGGACTTGAGGGATAAGGGAAATGTGAAAGCAGTCACAAGAAACGGTTCAACTTAAAAAAGCGGTTCCCGAAGAAACCGCCAAAGGTTCTATCAGACCGGAGTCATGATATACCTACACGCAAGCAGATTATACCATGTACTTCGTCTGACAGACAACAGGAAACTTATGTTTGGAAAAAAAGAAAGGACGATGATATTTATGGCAAGATCAACAAAGAGTTATGAGGAGCGTATGCTCCAGTTGGAAAAGAAAGAACAGGAAAGCCTTGAGAAAGCAAAACAGTATGCAGCACAGAAACGGGAACTGAAGAAACGTCAGAAAGATGTGGAAACCAAAAAACGGACACACAGGCTCTGCCAGATTGGCGGTGCAGTGGAATCGGTACTGGGTTCTGCGATTGAGGAAGATGATATCCCAAAGCTGATCGGCTTCTTAAAAAGGCAGGAAGCAAATGGGAAATTCTTCTCAAAGGCAATGCAGAAAGAGCCAGTTGCAAATACGGAGGAAGTGTAATGCCGGAGGGAGTGGAGTTTCCATTCCCTTCATTGCTTTTTTATGAAGGGCGCACTTATGGACAACCAGAGGTCGTCCGTATAAGTTTGCCACAGGTGGCAACCGGTCTGCGCTTACGCTTGCCGGGCTCGTTCCGTCGGCGGGGCTTTCAGCCAGACCTGCTCATGCCGCAGGAGGCACTCTTCGCCAGAGGGGCACATTCCATGCAGGCTGTTATGCACAGGGCACTCTTACGCAGAGGGTGCTCCGGCAGATACCATTTTCTTTTAGGAAAAACGTTACCTGCCGGAAATCAAAGCCGGATACGGCAGAATGGAGGAAACGGAGCATGGCGATTTTTCATTATACAGTAAAGATTGTTGGACGCAGCAAAGGAAAATCCATCATATCGGCGTCTGCTTATCTCAATGGCGATGTGATGAAAAATGAAGAAACAGGCAGGATCAGCTACTATACTTCAAAAAAAGAAGTCGTTTATACCAGCCTGCTGATGTGTGAAAATGCACCACAGGAATGGCAGAATGTACCTGCTGAAAATATCAGACGGTTCCAGAAATCTGTCCGATATAAAAGGGCAGATAACCAAAATGCTGCACTGGAAAAATTCAAACTTACTTTTCAGAAGCAGCGTTTATGGAATGAAGTCTTGAGGATAGAAAAAAGTTCAGATGCACAACTCGGCAGGTCATTTGAGTTCTCACTTCCGAAAGAATGGAGCCGACAGGAACAGATTGATTATACAACTGAATATATTCAAAAGACCTTTGTAGATAAGGGAATGTGTGCGGATTGGAGTATCCACGATAAAGGAGATGGTAATCCCCATGTGCATTTACTGGTGACGATGCGACCATTCAATTCAGACCACTCATGGGGTAACAAAGAAATCAAGGATTGGGAGTTTGTCAGAGATGAAAATGGAAATATTGTGGTGGATGAATCCCATCCGGACTGGTGGCAGGATAAAAAGAACCCTGACCGTCATGGAATCCGAATCCCCGTACTTGATGAAAATGGAGTCCAGAAAGTCGGGACAAGGAACCGCAAACAGTGGAAACGTGTATTAACCGATGCTACCGGGTGGAACAATCCGAAAAATTGTGAGCTATGGCGGAGCGAATGGGCAAACGTCTGTAATGCACATTTGAAAACGGAAAATCACATTGACCATCGTTCTTATGCAAGGCAGGGAAAATTAGAGATACCGACGATCCATGAGGGCGCAGATGCCAGAAAAATTGACGAGAAATTTCAAAACGGACAGACATCCTCTACTTCATGGAAAGTAGAGGAAAACCAGATCATAAAAAGACAAAATGCACTGCTGGATAAAATACAGATTTCTTTTGGAAAAGTATCCAGTGCATTAACACAATGGAAGGAGCGATTGCGTGACATTAGAAGAAAGCCGGGAAGTCATTCCCATGATGGAGACAATGATAAACCAGATCGAGGAACAGCAGAATCTTATGGCAGAGATGGTACAGGAATTGCAGGAACGGGACAGGCAGCTCCTGTCTTTTCAGGAGCAGAACCAGAGTTTAAAAAGCTTAAACAGCGAATTATCCAGGCTGCTAAATCTTTTGCCAGATACAGAAGAACTGCTCTCACAGATCGAGCAACAGAAAACCAGAATCGAACAGTTGGAAAACGAGAATCAGCAATGGCAGGAATTAACGCAGAAGCTGAACAACGAGAACAGCTTATTGCAGAAACAGAACAGCGAATTGCTGACCTTAAACAGCAGATAGAGAAAGCGAGGGAGATCGATGAGCGAATGCAGAAACTTAGAGAACGTCGGGCAGGTGGAAGAACTTCTGCTGATGACCGAACAGATGCAGGACGAACTGGATCAGAAAGACCAGACAATCCAGGAACTAAACAGGCAGCTAAGCGAATCGCTGACCTTGAACGAGAAATTGAACAGCGAAAACAGAGCCGAGAATATCGAAGCATTGCGGACAAGATTAAGGCAAACAGAGGAACGATTGACCAGCGAGACAGACAGCAGGAAAAGAGCCGACGCAGAAGCCGTGGCATGGAAATTTAAGTATGAAAAAGCAGAGCAGGAAAAACTTTATGCACAGACACACCAAAAGACGGTAGAGGTAGCTGTTGAGAAAAAAGTGCCTTATGAGAAATGTGAAAAATGTGACCGTACTGCTTACCGGAAAGCAAAAGAAAAATGCGATAGCCGTAAAAGCCAGTTAGAAAAGAAATATAAAAATATGACGATTGGTTATGAAAGTATCTTGTTTCTACTGGCATGGTACAGCATAACAACAACACTGTTTACTGCGATTCTTTCGCCGGTTTTCCTTAACGACTGTATCGTCTTTTTCGGTGCGTTAGGAAAAGGAATGGGAAGTTTATTTCGGGAGTTTGTGACAGGTGCAGACTCTTTCGGACAGTTAAGCAGTGGAATACCTAACAGTATTCTTTCCGGGATTGTGTACTGGCTGATTGCCGGTACTGTCATGGCAATTTTATTCGTAATAACCGGGTGGCTGATAATCGGGATTGGTTATCAGGTAGGAAAAATCTACCGGAAATATTGTTGGGATATCATCAGTATCGTGGTAGCGATAACGAGTACAGCTGTTGTAATTTACTTTGGAGAATGGATTAAAAACGCTAATCCGATAAATCTTATTGTATTGCTATTACTGTCGCATATTATTTATATTGGAATCAGATGTTATGTGAAAGACTGGATGGAAGAACGAGGATATTATTAAAAGAGGACAGGGAAATTTCATAATCTTCCTGTCCTTAGTAAGGGACTATTGATTGTTTATATAAAGAAAAAGTATATAAATAAATCTTGACAATTAGTACGAACTCGGACTATAATACAAAAGTCCGGATTCGTACTAATTTAAGGAGGAAAAAGATGAGAAAAGATAATAATATGATAATACAGTTGCAACGATATTATGCTTTATGGAAAGAATGTACAGCAATGTATGAGGAATGGTCAAAGGATCAGGGACTGTCTTCAAATGGAGTTTTTGCTTTGCATTCATTTTATGAAAGTAATGGAAGATGCACGCAGAAAATGATAAGTGAAAAATGGAATATACCTAAGCAAACGGTAAATACGATACTAAAAGATTTTCAGAAAAAAGGATACATCAATATGGTATCTGATGATTCAGACAAGAGAAATAAGCTGATATGCCTCACAGAATCAGGAATGGAATATACGAAAGATATCATAGAAAAACTGCACTCAAAAGAAATAAATGTAATCGAAAAAATGGGATTAGAGAATATAGAAAGTCTTAATGATAATACAGAGCTGTTTATCAGACTTTTCAAGGAAGGAGATTGTAAGAAAAATGAATCATAAATCATTATTTTTTAAATATGTTATTCCATCTATTATAGCATTTGCATTATCAGGAATATATGCGATAGTGGATGGATATTTTGTAGGCAATACCATAGGAGATGCTGGACTTTCGGCTATTAATATTGCATATCCGATTGAGGCTTTGATTCAGGCTCTTGGAACAGGAATTGGTATGGGAGGAGCTGTTTATTACTCAATTAATGCAGCAGAAAAGAAAGGAAAACGGGCAGAAGAATTTATTGCTACAAGCTGGTGGCTTCTTGTAATAGTAAGTGTTATCAGTACCATAATTATTTACTCCTTTTCGTCTAAAATTTTAGGATTGCTTGGAGCAGATGGAATTATATTAACAAATGCGACAGATTATATCAAAATTATAGCACTTGGAGCAATATTGCAGATTCTTGGAACTGGAATGATGCCATTCATTAGAAATTATGGAAACTCTTTCTGGTCAATGTTTGCGATGGTTGGTGGATTCATAACCAATATTGTTCTGGATTTTATCTTTGTATGGATATATGAAATGGGCATGAAAGGTGCAGCCACAGCTACAATAGCCGGACAGGGTGTGACTGCAGCAATTGCAATCATATACGCATTATATAATAAAAAGTTTTATGTGTATGTATCCTTAAAAAATGTAAAAGAAATGTGTGGCGCTATATTCAGAGTAGGTCTTGCACCATTTGGGCTAGCATTGACTCCTAATATTTCATTGGTGTTTATAAACCGATTCTCCGCTTCTTATGGGGGAGAAAAAGCTATTGCAACTTATGCATGTGTATCCTATATTATCTGTATCATATATCTCATATTGCAGGGCGTAGGTGATGGAAGTCAACCTTTAATGAGCCGTTTTTATGGTGAGAAGGATCAAGAAAGCCTGAGAGGAGTTCAGAGAATGGCATACATTTTTGCAATAATTCTTGCTGTTTGTGGTGGAATTATCATGTATGTAAACAGAGCAAATATTGGAGGGGTTTTCGGAGCTTCTTATGAAGTAAGTATTGAGATTTCTAAAATTGTACCTATATTTTTAGTGTCATTACCATTTGTTGCGATTACCAGAATAGCGACAGCTGGATTTTATGCTACTGAAAAAAGTGGATTGTCATACATTCTTACATTCATTGAACCAGTATTGATGCTGATATTTATGCTTGTTTTACCACCTTTATTTGGTGGACAGATTATGATATGGTGGAGTACGGTATTGGCACGTGTTTTTTCAGCGATTCTGGCATTCATACTAATAAAATATTGCGAAAAGGGAGATTTGCAATATGGAATACAGAAAATTTAACAATCAGATAGTAGCAAGAATAATCTAGGTTTATCTATTGTATTTTTAAGGACAGCCTCATAGCAATAGGGCTGTCCTTTTAAAATTATGAAGCTAATTTTTAATAAATTCTAGTAGATTTTGATTGGAATAATCATAACTCTAATGAATCTTCAGCATCTACCCACATCTGTAAATTCCCATCAAGATATAACCTTGCATATTCTAATGGCTCATCGATTGCAAGCGATGTCAAAGCACAATCAGATCCAGGTGTGGTTCTTAAATTTTTTTCTGCTTCCCAACAATCAATACGGAGTATATAGCCCGTATTAGTATATACATCAATGCTGTTGCACTGTGGATTGTATTCTGCAAATATTGTTCTCATCGTATCCCATCTCCTTATCATTTAATCAATCAGTAGTAGCAAAAATTAAGAAGCATTTCAATCAGTTCACCATGTCACTTTTATTTTGTGTTATACTGTCTTATAGATTTTTCTTGCCCTTGTATTTGCCCTTATCAGAGTGCATAAACACTGATGGGACGATATAACACAAGGGAAATAATAAGGGAAAGCTCACCTGCGACAAATCCAGTGTTTTCAAGGGGTTGCGAAGAATTTAATAATAAAATATAACAGTTATTAAATTTCTTAAAACAGGTGAAATCTCAATCGAAAGTTGTGGAGGTGCTTTATGAACGAGAGAGAAAAAATTATCCGATTATGGTTTGATATGTGGATTAAGAAAGCAGATTTAGGAATTGACAATATTTTTACAGATGATGTTGTATATACTGAGAGTTGGAGTCCTAAATATGAAAACCGCAAAACGGTAAAGCACTGGTTTGACGAATGGAATACACGCGGAAGTGTTCTTGTCTGGGAGATTAAGCAATTTTTTCATCAAGGCAATCAAACAATCGTGGAGTGGTATTTTAAAAACAAAATGAATAATGGAAATGTTGAAGAATTTGACGGAATATCTTTAATTGTATGGACACAGGATAACAAAATAAAATCATTAAAAGAGTTTGGTTGCAATCTTCATAATTACAATCCATATCGAGATAGTGATATTCCCGTATTTCGAGAAGAAAAAGCAAATTGGTTTTGAGAGGACTATAAATTCAAGTTTGTTGAATTAAAAAATGAAAATAAAGTTCCAGTAATCATAGAGTGTATGGATTCAATTCCATATGCTCTTTTTCTTTACTTAATTCATGAAA
>NZ_QTVR01000037.1:0-10215 GCF_003460685.1 Blautia sp. OF03-13
ATTTGATTCTTTTTCGAATTTATAACATTCTCTATTGAAATAAAAAAAAAATTTTTGCTATACTTGTCATATGATATTTTATTTATGGAGGTTACAATGAGCCTGGATCAACTAATCTATGAAAAAATCCCTTCACTATCAGCAGGACAACGAAAAGTTGCAGAATATATTTTAAATAATAAAGATGAATTCAGCTATGCAACACTAGCTAAACTCAGTAAGGATATTTCTGTCAGTGAAACAACTGTTATTCGTTTTGCTTATTCTCTTGGCTTTGACAGTTTTTCTGCCATGCAGCAAAAACTTCGTGAAGAAATTCTTTCTGTACCGCAGCGCAATCTAGAGGGGCAAATTCAAAATCAGACATTTTATCAGAAAATTTTTTCCAGAGAAATGCAGGCACTGCAAGACTGGATCTCACATATAGATGAAGAGCTTCTGGACAAGACCGTAGAAGCTCTTCTGAATGCAGATCATATTCTGGTAACCGGAGCACGCTCTTCTTATCATGCTGCCAACTGGTTTGGGAATCGTCTGAACCTTTTACTTGGTAATACTCACATTATCCAAGAATTTTACGATCCTCGTTTTGATTTATTAAATCATATCACAGATAAAACTGTTGTCATCAGCATAGCATTTGCCAGATATACCAAATGGACGTATCGTTATGCGGATTCTGCAAAAAAAATGGGTGCAACCCTTGTCTCCATTACAGACAGTGTTTCTTCTCCTTTTTTTAATATTTCCGATTATACAATTCTTGCTGCTCCGTTAAAAGACAGTATGGGATTTAGTTCACCTATTTGTATGTATTGCTTATTTGATGCGATTATATCTAAAATCCATGATGAGCGAAAAGATATGATAGTAGAACGTTTAAAACAATATGAAGATACCTATCGGGATTTTGATATGTATTATGAGTAAACACCACTTTACAACTTTTTCATAAAAAAATATCGTACAGGGCTTTCTGATGTATAATGAGTTTGCTCCAAAACATTCCAAAGGAAAGTGACCCTGTACGACAAAGACATTATACAACGAAAAGACTCTGACTGGTAGACTTCATCAATATTTTTTGATTTATTTTGAAACTTTTTCTGCTCCAACGTAAGTAGGTAATCATCCGTATCTGTTTTTTTGTTTTTTTTTTCTGCTACAATCTCCTTTTTCTTCAGAGATATAAGCTTCCGCTGTCTTCTCAAGCGGTTCCTTTGTCTTCTACAATGTGATCCAATGCAGCCAGCGGCTCTCTCCTTCGCGATTGTCGCACGTGTGCGGCGCTTTGGACGATATGGGCGATACAGGTCTTCTACTGCCACAAGCGTTTCCTCTGCCAGAATCTGTTTCTTTAATTCTTCTGTCAGTCTCTGATTAATATCCATTCTTTTTAGTTCTTTCCACTTTCATAGGCGTTCTGCACCCGTTCGGTCAGCACTTTTCCACCGTTTGCATACCATTCTACCACAAAAGTATCAAAGTAATCCACTGGTTTCTCCCCACTAATGATCTGAAGAAATGCTTCCTGTTCCAGTTCCTGTAATTCTTGCGGAATTTCTGCATTTACATTTTCCAGAGGCAATGTCGATGTACTTGTTATTCCTGCCTTCTGCAGTTCCCCCACAGCCTGAATTCTTGACGCATACGCCGCCCATCCATTCGCGGTTGTCAGCTGTCCATTCAAGTAAGATTTGCATGTATTAAAATAAGACTTTTCCAAACCGCTAAGCTCTGATACATCAAGCGTCTTATCCAGTGCTGCCTGAATATGTTCTGTCGTACGGTAAAGTGCATCCTCATAATCCACATTAATATTCAGTGGCCGGGCCGTCGGATCTACATTAATAGAAAAATAATCATTCACTTCTCTTGCCGCACTATCATTTGCATATCTAGACTGATCAAAAATCGCACTCACATACTTTGCTACAATTTCCGGATGCTCATATCCTTTACGCACCACCACATACATCCACTGGTCATACGATTCAAAAACTGATATCTTCTGCGTCTCATTTACCTGTTCTTTGTCTAAAAGATACGGTTTCCACTCTGCATTTGAATCGACATTATATGCTGCACTCAACGGGTTATTCGGAGCCCACCAGCGTCCACAGATAGCACCGCAATGTCCGGTTTTTAACAGATCATCTATGTTTTCCGTCTTTCGTAACAGGAATCTCTGGTCGAGTATCTCATCCTCATATAGATTGTGAAGTTTCAAAAGCGCTTCTTTTGTTTCCTGTGTTACCGACCCATAAACTACATTTCCATTTTTATCCAGGATCCAGTGACATGGCATTGCACCGGCATGTATAAAAGTTGCATCCACTCCATAAGTCTGATCCGCACCGGCAACCACGTCTGTACTACAGGCAAGGCCGATTGTCTGACCGTCTCCTGCTGCATCCTGTTCTACAAATGCCCGGATCACTTCCAACGCTTCTCCTACTGTTTCCGGTTCCTTTAATCCCAACTTCTCAATCCAGTCTTTCCGCAGCCAAAGAAGCGGAGTTCCATCGTCAATCACCGTATTCGGAAATGCATATAGCTTTCCATCCACGGTTGCAGACTGTAAAAGAGAATCTCCATAACTTTCATACATTTCTTTGATCGTATCTGTCGTACACTCTTCATACGTTTCTGTAAGTTCTTCGATCAGGCCTGCTTCAATCAGGCGGAGCAGGTTATCTCTTCCCTTCACAACGAGCACGTCTGGAATATCACGATCTTCAATCGCTACATTGACCGCCTCTTCATAAGTATTGCCATCCTGCAATTCAAAGACATCTTCATTCTGAATATTAAGTATTTTCTTCAAATATCTCGTATATGCATTATTTTCGTACGTATCTCCTACAGGAAGATTCGAATTATTCGCCCCTGCAATCTTGCCAAGTGTATAGGTAACAGTCTCAGGATATTTCCCAAGTGGTGTATGCATCGCTTTATACATCAGCTTTCTTTTCACTTCAACTGCATTGCTTGCACCAGACTCACTTTGAGATGCTTCTAACTGTTCCATCTGTCTTTGACTTTCCTTCGTCTCCAAATAGGTTCCGCACCAAAGCATCAGCAATAAAATTAATGCAAGCTGGGCTGAGAGAATTCGCTTTTTCATATCGTTTTTCATAACACCTTCGCCTCCGTGTTCTTCGGAATTCGGATAAAGACCCGCGTTCCTTTTCCTGGAGTACTTTCTATCTTCATCTCACCTTTTTCTCCATAAAGGACATGGATTCTGTCACAGACATTTCGCACACCATAACCGGAGGACTGATATGTCAGAATCTGATCCGCCTTCTCCTGCGTCATTCCCGCACCATTGTCCCTGATTTCAAAGAAAATGTGCTCAGCCTCTTCACGAATCGTCAGCCACAACGTCGGATTCTCATTATCTGACACATCAATTCCATGATCGATTGCATTTTCTGCAAGTGGCTGCAGGATCAACTTCGGTATCAGATAATCATTAAGACCATCCGAAATCTGTTCAACCACACGGAACTCGTTATCATGCATAACAAGTTGGATTTTGAGATATGCACGGATGTTATCAATTTCTTTTGCCACTGTGGTCATTGTTTCACCACGATTTAGGCTTGTCCGATAATAAGTAGACAGTGCCAATGTCACATGACTGATTTCATCCTCACCCGCTTCAATTGCTTTCCAGTTGATGATTGAAAGCGAATTATAAAGGAAATGTGGATTGATCTGTGCCTGCAGTGCTCTCATCTCACTGTTCTGAAGCTGGATCTTACTCTCATATACTTCTGAGATCAAATGGTTCATCTGATCCATCATGCGCCGAAATGACCGGATCAGCACACCCACCTCGTCTTTGGATTTACTCTGCACGGTAACTTTACGAAGTCCCATATTGATCAGGTTCATATTTTCAGTCAATAACTCCAACTGCGATACCATACGGAGGGAAAAAACATATCCCAGAAAACTCAGAAGAAGAACACTGATCAAAATAATCGGAATATTTTTGAGCAAAAGCTTATGGATTGCGTTTTCACTTACTGCCTTTGGACGATAGATATAGAAATTCCATCCTGTATCCTTCATTGTCCGCTGTACCAGATAATAATTCTCACTGATATCTTTCGGACTCTCAATATCCTTCGGACGATATTTCTTATCCATAGAACACTCGGCATAGACAATATTTCCATTATCATCCTGAATCATGCCTCCTGTATTATCTGTAAGCTGGCTCATGAATGGTTCAAGAACTTTTTCATAATCCAGACGCATCTCCAACACCGCTTTGATCGTATCATTGTCATAGAATTTCCGACTGGCAATGATTGATTTATTCACACCGCGAGTGATGCTCCACTGCATTAATGTTCCCTCATTCAACCTGGAATACCACTGTTGATTCTCCGCTTCCGACATTGGAAGAAGTGTATCTCCATGTGGCACTTCTATATTGTCAGAATATAATGTAATGCTCTGGATCTCTTTGTGATAGATCGTCGGCATCTGCAACAGTGGATCAGCCACCTTCACATATTTCAAATACTTCTCATAATCTGACTCTGTCTCCACATCAAAAATATTCCTGAGATTTTGAGAATAAGACAGATAATCAACCAGGTTCTTATAGATCTGAGACTGATTCTCAATCGAACTCACTGACTGTTCCAACATTTTCTCCAGATTGTACTGTTCCTTCTCTCGCAATTGATTCATCATGCCATACTGCATGGAAAAAGCAAGGAATCCTACTGGAACCAGTCCTGCAATCAGCATCAAAACAGACAGTTTTTTACGAAATTTCAGATTTTCAAATCGATGGATCAACTTCCGTATTTGTTTTTTCATCCGCCGCTATTCCTTTCCTGCATGCTTCCGGTGTATCTCCGAAAAACTCTCTGAAACTTCTGCAGAAGTATGAGTTATTGGAAAATCCTACTTCTTTCGCAATTTGGGAGATTTTCATATTCGTTGTCTCTAAAAGCTCTTTTGCTTTATTCATTCGCACTTCACGGATAAAACGGTTCAGTGTCATCCCTGTTTCTTCTTTAAATACAGCACTTAAATATCCCGGTGACAGAAAAACCATTGCGGAAAGTGTCTCTGCTCCCAGATCCTTTTCCTTATAATGGTGATAAATATATCCCTTCACGGTTGTAACTTCTGATCGGAACCCATCTTCCTGCTCTTGCATGCAATGTTCATATTCCTGAAGTACTTCTTCTACTATAGCAATCACATCATTAAGGTTTCTGCAGCGATATAATCGATCCACTCTCTTTGAAAGCATCTTTTCATCCAGCCCTTCCATCTGGTCGAGCAATTCTTTCATAATTCCAGAAAATACAAACTTTACATACATATCCGAAAATTGCTTATGCGCACGATATTTTTCTTCCAGTCTCTGAAAATCCTGACGGAGATGTGGCAGATCTTTATATTGAATATCTTTCGTAATCTGTTCCATGATTTCAGAATCTTCTGCCGGATCAGCTTTCTTCTCTTCCTGCTTCTCCCCGTGGAAAAACAGATGCTGACGTGGCTGATAGAACTGCTCTTCTAACATTCCTTCCAGCACCTTAAATTCCTCTGCCAGATTTTTTCCATCTTCGATTTCCTCACTGACTGCAAAATAACATTCACTGTCAAACTGGTGCGCAAAAAAACGGTACATTTTCTCTACGATTCCATGATAATCTGCATATTTTTCCGTGAACAAAAAGATGGATTCATTCGAATTCAGATTCACATAATGAAACTCTCTCTGCACCTCTTCCTTCAGGCTCATCAGGAAATGTTCCTCTTCCGTTTCGAAGATCCATTTGAGGCACTGACAAGAACCATACGGGTAAATTGGGACAGATCATCTTCCATTCCATCTGTAAGTTTCTTAAACTGAACAAAATCTTCCTCTTTTCCCCCATACAGATATTTCAGTAAAAAGTATTTTTTCAGATAATCTTCTTTCTTTTCCTGCTGCTCTTTTTTCTCTATCTTAGAAGAAATATTTTCCATCACTCGTTGAAAAGTCTTATGGAATTCCTCCGGATCAACCGGCTTCAGAACATAGTCCACAACTCCATACCGCAATGCTTCTCTTGCATAAGAGAAATCATTATATCCGCTGAAGATCACGATTTCCATATCCGGATGATCTTCTCTCACTGCTTTCGTCAGCTCCAGTCCATTCATATAAGGCATCTTTACATCCGAAAATAAAATATCCACATGGTTTGATTCTAATACTCCCAGTGCATCCTTTCCATTCGTTGCTTCTAGGATCTGGAATTCTCCTTCCTCCCTCTTTAACAGAAAGCGGATTCCCCTTCGCTCCAGTTTTTCATCATCCACGATCAATATTGTAATCATTTCCCCACTCCTCCCACACGTTCACTTTACATTTTCACTATTCCTTTTATAACGTCCGAAAACAGCAGGGAATGTTCACTCACTCTCTGCTGTCTTTTTTTAATTTTTATAATTCTATTTTAATTCATTTTTTAGACAATGTCCACACTAGCCTTTAACCGCTCCGGCTACAACGCCTTCGATAATATATCTCTGGCAGAACAGGTAGAAGATGATAATCGGCACAATTGCAAGAACCAGAGTTCCCATCATTGCTCCCATATCTACAGAACCGTATCCACCTTTCAGATACTGAACTGCCATCGGCACTGTCTTATATTTTCTCTGATCCAGTACAAGTGATGGAAGCAGGTAGTCGTTCCAAATCCACATTGCCTGAAGAATTGTAACTGTTACGCAAGTCGGCTTTGCAATCGGAAGTACAATTCTGAAGAATGTCTGGATTGGTGTGCATCCATCAATCATTGCAGCCTCTTCAATCTCCAATGGAATGGATTTCATGAACCCGGTAAACATAAAGACGGAAAGTCCTGCACCAAATCCAAGGTAGATCACAACCAGTCCCCACGGATTTCCCATATGAAGCATATTTGCGATCTTGGATAATGTAAACATTTCCATCTGGAATGGCACGATCATTGCAAACAGGCAAAGCATGTAAAGGATCTTTGTAAATTTTGTCTTCACGCGGCAGATATACCATGCACACATGGAGCAACATAAGATAATCACTGCTACAGATAAGATTGTGATAAATAAACTCCATCCAAATGCCTGAATCAGCCCTGTCTGCTTAATACCACGGGTATAGTTCTCTAATCCGACATACATCTTTCCGGTCGGTATCTCGAACGGTGCTTTACTGATATAGACTTTTTTCTTAAAGGAGTTGATAAATACCAGTATGATCGGATACAGATACAGCAGGCTGAGTAGTGTAAAAATAACGGTTAATAATGTACCATGTTTTACTTTTTTATTCATTACTGCTGCACCTCCTTTGATGTTGTCAGTTTATTCTGGATCAATGCAATCACTCCTACGATAATAAAGAAGATAACTGCTTTCGCCTGTCCTACACCTTCCCAGCCAGTTCTTCCATAGAATGTATAATAGATATTCAGGGCAAGCATTTCTGACATCTTGTCCGGTCCACCGTTTGTCAATGCAAGGTTCTGGTCGAAAAGTTTAAATCCGTTTGTAAGTGTCAGGAAAGTACAGATTGTAATGGATGGCATAACCATCGGAATTGTAACATATCTTAAAAGCTGTACTTTATTCGCTCCATCAATCTGTGCTGCCTCGATCAGCTCTCCAGGAATATTCTGGATTCCTGAGATGTAGATGATCATCATGTATCCAATCTGCTGCCAGAGCATCAGGATAACCAATCCCCAGAAACCATATTTTGAAGAATATGTAAGTGTTTTCTGGAAATGTGCCAGAATACCATTTAATAACAGCTGCCATACATATCCAAGTACAATACCACCGATCAGGTTCGGCATAAAAAATACAGTACGGAAAATATTGGTTCCCTTGATATTCTTTGTCAAAAGCATTGCTACCGCAAATGCAAAAATGTTGATCAATAATACTGTCACAATTGTAAATAATGCGGTAAACCAAAGAGAGTGAAGAAAATCTCCGTCTCCAGGGATCTTTGCATAGTTGCTAAGTCCAATAAATTTAGCGTCTGTCACCGTTGTGAACTTGCAGAACGAAAGATATACGCCTAACACAAACGGTGCAAGGAAACCTATCGTGAATGCAATCAGCGTCGGTAATACAAATACCGGAAAATATCTCTTTATTGCTTTTTGCATGTTCTTCTCCTCCTGTCTTTCTTTTCTGTAAAAAGCCTTTCTGCGCCTTTGCTTTTCACAATTCTAATTACATAATTTCAGCCTGCCCCGGTATGCTCGTTGGCAGGCTGTTTGATCTTCTTCTCTATTTCACAGCCTTTTTATCTGCCTATCCTGTGAAAAGTCTTTTTTATTCGTTTGCTGCTGCGTATTCTTCAGCCCATCCATCAACAAATGCTGTCTGTACACTATCCCATGCGCCTGTACCCTGTGCATAGTTCAGAAGAGCTCCACCAAGATTGTTTTTCCAGTTCTCAGATGGCATTGTTGTAAAGTTCCAGCTTACTGGTGTCTTTCCTGCCTCTGTATACTCAGCATTTGCTTTTACAAGCGGGTTGTCCGGAAGGTAATCTGAGAATGTTGTGAACGGTGTTACAAATCCCATCTCGTTAGCCAGCATGTCACGACCTTCATCGCTCTCAACTACCCATTTCATAAAATCAAGTGTTGCCTGAATGTCTTCTTCTGAAGCGTTCTTATTTACACACCAGTAGTTCTCAGATCCTGTACAAAGTCCCTGATTTTCTTCTCCATCAACTCCGATGTAGATTGGAAGCATTCCCATATCTTCATCTGCTACTTCATTATCTTTGATATCATTGTAAGCCCATGTACCATTCTGATAGAATACTGCTTCGCCAAGTGCAAATTCACTTGCTGCGTCATCTCCTGTCTTAGAAGAAATCATAGATGGCTCACATGTAGAGTTGTTCAGATACAGATCCCAGATCTGTTTGTAGTTGTCAAGGTATGTTCCTTTGATTGCATCTGTGCTGTCAATTCCGTCTGCCTTATACTCATAGTAGATTGGAAGATTTGCAAGGTGTGTCTTGAATCTCCAGTCAGAGGAAGAATCCATTCCTGCTGAAGTAAAAGCTCCTTCTACTCCAAGATCATCTTTGTGTGCCTGAATCTCTTCTGCAACTGTCTTAAGTGCCTGGAAGTTATTCAGATCATCAATTGATTTGATACTTGCATCCGGCAATTCGAAGTATTTGTTCAGAAGAGCTTTGTTGTAGATCAGACCATAAGTCTCAATAACATAAGCGATTCCATCTACTGCGTCGCCATCTTTTAATATATAATCGTCAGACTCGACATCTTTATAAACATCGCTGTCTGAAAGGTCATAGCAATAATTTTTCCATGTAGCAAGTCCAACCGGTCCGTTTACCTGGAACAATGTTGGTGCCTCATCTTTTGCCATCTCTGATTTCAACTGTGACTCGTAAGTTCCTGATGCTGCTGTCTGTACATCAACCTGAACACCCGTCTCATCTGTATACTCTTTTGCAAGTTCTACCCACTGGTCAGCCTGCTCTGGTTTAAAGTTCAGATAATAAACTTTTCCGGATGACTTATCTCCTTTCGCTGTTTCATCTCCGCTTGATGTGGCTCCACATCCTGCAAGCATTCCTCCTGCCATTGAAGCTGCAAGTACAAGTGCAAGAATCTTTTTCTTCTTCATAATTGAATCCTCCTTTTATGATTACTTTTCTTTGTTTTTCTTGATGATGTTATTATAAGAAAAAGTTCCAAAATAAGATATAATAAAATTCCAAGAAACATAACACTATTTCAAGATTATTGTAATTTTTGAAGATTTTGTGTATGATACAAGAGTTCGCCAAGAACCAAAAGTGAAAAATAAAGGTAAAATTTACTTGTTATAAATAGGATTTGCAGAAAGGATGTGTCTGATTTTATGCTTGCAGGCACAAGAGGATAGAATAAAATGGATCGCATGATCAATTATCAGATAACAGAGGATGCAGATGGTCTGCGCATTGAACAGTTTCTGCGCCATCAGGACTACTCCTATCGTAAACGGTGAAAACTGAGTACCTTTTTATCAGTTTCTATTTGTGCCATAATTATAGCAAGACCCGAAAATAATGCAAAAAAGGCAGTGCTGCAGAGCGCGAATTGCAAGGAACAGATTTGAAGGCGTACCGGGGTACGACGAAAATCTGTGACGCAGTAA
>NZ_QTVR01000038.1:0-10193 GCF_003460685.1 Blautia sp. OF03-13
AGCTGTATGCAAGCTGGGCGTTCTTTCCACGCTCGGCTTTTTCCACGGCGTTCCATAGGGTCTGGCGGTCTGCGTATTCGGGCGGTGCATGGGACGGCAGGAGAATGTCAGAGCAGATCACGCCGCCCTTTCTGGTGTAGTCGCTGTATTCGCCGTAATACTCGCTATACAATCGCTCCCCGGCACGGTAGGCGGCAGAAGCAATAGCGGACTGTCCTGCGCTTCGCTTAGTCTGCGTGACGCTTAGATGAAATAGTGCCATCGGCTTTCAACTCCTTTTCTCTGTTTGCTTGGCTGATATGGGTAATCGCCATGTGACGGACGGCTCGCTGGACTTCGGACAGGGAAAAGATGTGTTCCATCAGCTCTGTCATTTCGGTGCGTGTGAGATCTTTGACCTCCGGGGCAAGGCTCTCAATCGTTCCGCCCAGATTGCAAAGGCGGTGGGTGCGCTTGGTGCGTTCGCCTTTCTCCAGATACTTCTTTCTGTTCTCCAGACGCTCCAGCTTGTGCTGTTCCTGTGCAAGCTGCGTCTCGGCTCGAAGCTGTTCAAGAGTTTTCGGTTTTGTCATTGTAATTGACCTCCTTTTTTGATTTTGCGGATAAAAAAAGACCGTCAACTTTTCGCATAGTGCGACCAGTCAACGGTCTGATTTTCGGTATTCGGTTTTTGTGTTCAGTTAGACAAACTGGGATTTATATAATTATTCCTCTAACTTTCCCCATTTTATAGGCTTTCCTGCCTGTCCATTAGTGAAATGATATGTAGTTTCCCTTATTTTTGCCCTTATGAGATAATCACAAGGGAAATAAGGGAATTTTTTTTTAATCATTGCCTACCACTTTATCAAGAAGCCGAACCGATTTTCGTTTCGCATCTCTTGTGGAGTGAGCATAGACATTCATTGTGGTACTTACATCTGAGTGTCCTAATAATTCCTGCACATCTTTTGGAGCAGCTCCATTTGCCAAAAGGTTGCTTGTATAGGTGTGACGTAACTGGTGGAAATGAAAGCCTTCAAATCCCTCTAATGTTTTTGCCACCTTTCTGCATACCGTCCCCAAAGTAGTCGGAAGTTCCAGACAACCATCCGGTCTTAAGCAGACGAAAGAAATTTCTTTATAATCTGCCGGGACTTCCTCTGTTCTGTCTAAGCAGTAATATTCGTAGTACACTCTGTTTTTCTCTTTGACCTCTTTGTAGTAGTTCGTGTGATAAAGTTCTCCGTACTGCATTCGATTTTTTAACTGCTCTTTCCGGGCATTGCGGAAAATCTCTACCAGCGTATCTCCAAAATCAACAATCCTCACTTTTTTCCGCTTGGTTGGTCCGATGATATATTTGCGCTTTGAGCCATCATATCGGATGCTGCGTCTTATGGTAAGGCATTGTTCTTCCAGATTTACGTCCTGCCATGCCAAACCACAGGCTTCTCCAATACGAAGCCCGGCATAATAGGCTATCTGGATTGGAAGTATTGCGGCTGGGTTCTTTTTTTGAAGATACGCAAGCAGTCTTTCATAATCTTCTCGTGAAATTGGTTGGATATTTCCGTCCATGTCCTCATCCGAAAACAAATCAACTTCGTCCGTCTGATACCGCAGTTTAATATACTGCATGGGATTGAACGTAATATACTGTTTTGGAAATACTGCAAAGCGGAAAGACTGCTGCATGACTGCGGAAAAAGAATGGATGTAATCTTTGCTGTAACCCTTTCTCTCTTTTCCATCGGGATGAACTCCCCCGAAGGAAAGCAAATCAAAGAAAGATTGCAAATGCTCAGAGGTTACATTTTTTAATTTCCGTTCTGCCAGCGGATGTTTCTTAATATTTCGGATTGTTCCGAGGTAATTCTCCACAGTACCATTGCTGAGCGTACCTGTTTTTAATTCCTCCTCTGCCCACACATCCAGAAGTTGTCCGACTGTGAGATTTTCCGCTTTGGCAACAAATTTCTTTTTCTCATAATCATCCATTGCCTGACGGAGCAGCTTTTCAGTTTCACTTTTGCTTTCTGTTCCAACGCATTCTTTCTGAACAAGATTGCCGCTTGCGTCCTCTACATAGAAGCGGTAGTACCATTTCTTTCCTTTTTTTCTTACAGATCCTTTTGCCATAATCGTATGTCTCCTTTCGATATTAGACAATCGGAACTGATGAAATGCTTCGTGCGTGTAAGTATATCATAACTCCGGTTGTCTTACTATACCGATTCGGAATCTTCGTATAAGACTTCTGATAAAAGATTTGCAAGCCTTTGTTCTGCTGTTTTTGGTTTCTTGGAATAGAGCCTTACAACGTCTGCCATCTCATTAAAAGCATTGATGGTAGGAGTGATTTCCCTTAAGAACATAATCTCATTATATTCATCATTCGATTCAAACCCTATTGTTTTGGCAATATCCGTCTGACCAGCATTCCCCTTGAAGTTTTTGCAGGCGAACTGAAAGGAATCCAAAAACAGACCATATTGTTTTAACATCAGCAGTAATAAATCTTTTGAAAAAGCATCTTCTTCTTTGGTAAGGGCAAGCGGTAACTGTTCCAGAATATCTCCCATCGCATCACGAATCTGTAACTCTCTCTTATCCGTAATGTCGGTTTCATATTCATCTGTTTCCCCTTTGAGCCATTCCACAGATACATGGAGTGCTTCCGAAAGACCTTCCAGCACCATTTTTTTCGTATTGTCAATCGAACCATTCTCATAACGCAGGATTGTAGAAGCGGTAACCCCCATCTTTTCTGCAACATAAGGCTGTGTCAGATTCAATTCCAGACGGCGCTGTTTTACTCTGCTGCCTATCAGCTTGCGTAGTTCTTTATCTTTCATGCTGACTGCCTCCTTTTTCGGTATGTATGAATTATAGCATTGTTTTTCCAAAATTGCAATATGCAATATAATATTTACTTTTAATATTTCGTAACGCTTGACAAAAAGATATGAAAAGGATATACTTACATCACAAGAATTGCATAATGCAATTTATAAGGAGGTGATTATATGACGCAAAGAAAAATTGCATTATCCATCGAAGAAGCTGCTGACTATACGGGAATCGGCAGAAACACCTTAAGACAGCTTGTAGAATGGAAGAAACTTCCAGTATTAAAGGTTGGTCGCAAAGTCCTGATTAAAACCGATATTCTGGAAATGTTTATGGAAGCGAATGAAGGTCGTGATTTGAGGGATAGAGGAAATGTAAAAGCCGTAACAAGAACTGCGGCAAATTAAAAAGGCGGCTTCCAAAGAAACCGCCAAAGGTTCTATCAGACCGAAGCCATGATATACCTACACGCAAGAAGATTATACCATGTGCTTCTTCTGATACGCAACCAAGAACTTATGTTTGCAAGAGAAAGGAGAATGTAATAATGGCAAAATCAACAAAAAGTTATGAAGAACGAATGCTTGAAATGGAAAAGAAAGAGCAGGAAAGCCTTGAAAAGGCGAAAAGATATGCAGCACAGAAGAAAGAACTTCTGAAGCGAAAGAAAGCCGAAGAAAGTAAAAAACGAACCCATAGGCTCTGTCAGGTTGGCGGTGCGGTGGAATCCGTTCTTGGTTCGCCTATTGAGGAAGAAGACATCCCAAAGCTGATTGGTTTTCTGAAAAAGCAGGAAGCCAACGGGAAATTTTTCTCAAAGGCAATGCAGAAAGAAACAAATACCGATATGGAGGAAGTGTAATGGCGGAGGGGATGAGGTTTTCATTCCCTTCATTGCTTTTTTATGAAGGGCGCACTTATGGACAACCAGAGGTCGTCCCAATAAGTTTGCCACAAGTGGCAACCGGTCTGCGCTCACGCTTGCCGGGCTCGTTCCGTCGGCGGGGCTTTCAGCCAGACCTGCTCATGCCGCAGGAGGCACTCTTCGCCAGAGGGGCGCATTCCATGCAGGCTGCTATGCGCAGGGCACTCTTACGCAGAGGGCGTTCCGGCAATGCTGCTTTTCCTAAAACCGAAAGCAATGTTGCCGGAAATCTATGCCGGATGTGCAGAAAGGAGGCCTCCAGACATGGCGATTTTTCATTACACAGTCAAAATAGTCGGACGTAGTAAAGGGAAATCTGTTATCTCCGCTTCCGCATATCTCAATGGGGATGTGATGAAAAATAAGGAAACCGGGCGAATCAGTTATTACACTTCTAAAAAAGAAGTGGTCTACACCAGTCTGATGATGTGCGAAAACGCACCTCCTGAATGGCAGATAGTACCAGAGGAAAATATAAAACGCTTTCAGAAATCTGTCCGATACAAAAAGTCAGCAGATAAAGAAGCTGCTTTAGAAAAATTTAAAATCACATTTCAGAAACAGAGGTTATGGAATGAGGTATTGAAGATTGAAAAAAGTGCGGATGCCCAATTTGGCAGGTCATTTGAATTTGCCCTTCCCAAAGAATGGAACAGACAGGAACAAATTCAATATACAACTGACTATATCCAAAAAACTTTTGTAGATAGAGGAATGTGCGCTGATTGGAGTATCCACGATAAAGGGGATGGCAACCCCCATGTCCATCTGCTTCTGACTATGCGTCCTTTTAACCCGGATCATTCTTGGGGAAAGAAAGAAGTCAAGGATTGGGATTTTGTCAGAGATAAAAACGGAAATATCGTGATTGATGAATCCCATCCGAACTGGTGGCAGGATAAGAAAAACCCTGACCGTCATGGAATCCGTATCCCTGTATTAGACGAAAACGGAATTCAGAAGATTGGTGCAAGAAACCGCCTGCAATGGAAACGGGTGCTGACCGATGCTACTGGATGGAACAATCCAAAAAATTGTGAACTATGGCGGAGTGAGTGGGCAAAGGTGTGTAATGAACATCTTTCTTTGCATAATCAGGTCGATCACCGTTCTTATGAAAAACAGGGAAAACTCCAGATTCCTACCATCCATGAAGGTGCTGACGCAAGAAAGATTGAACAAAAGTTTCTTGTCGGGCAGGAAATAAAAGGTTCGTGGAAAGTAGCGGAAAATCAAATCATAAAACAACAAAACACGTTATTGCAAAAGATACTGGACACCTTTGGAAAAGTATCGGGTGCATTATCATTATGGAAGGAGCGATTAAATGACATTAGAAGAAAGCCGGGAAATTATACCCTTAATGGAGTCCATGATTGGGCAAATCGAAGAACAGCAGACCTTAATGACAGAAATGATTCTGGAAATGCAGAACCGGGACACCCAACTCTCTCTTATGCAGGAACAGAATCAGAAATTGCAAAAATTAAACAGCGAGTTATCCGAGCTGCTCAACATTTTGCCAAATACCGAGGAACTGCTTTCCAAGATGGAAGAACAGAAAACGAAGATAGAACTTTTGGAAAACGAAAATCAGCAATGGCAGAAATTGGCACAGAATCTGAACAGCGAAAACAGTTTATTGCTGAAACAGAACACCGAATTGCTGAACTGGAACAGCAAATAAGGAAAGGACGTGATATAGATGAACGAATCCAGAGAATCAAAGAACGCCGAACAGTTGGAAGAACTTCTGCTCTTGACCGAGGAGATACAAGAAGAACTGGAACAGAAAGACCAGCTTATCGTGGAACTGAAGACGCAGCTCAGCGAATCTCTGACCTTGAACGAGAAATTAAACAAAGAGAACAGAGCCGGGAATATTCAAGCATTAAAGAACGACTTGAAGCTGGCAGACAGAGCATTGCAGATCGAGAAAGAGAAGCTGCGAAGCGCAAACGTCACGATAGGGGAATGTCAAGATAAAATACGATGCTTAACACAACAACGGGATTATGCCCGGATACATCAGAAAATCGTAGAGATACCGGTAGAAAAGCCGGTGCTCTATGAAAAATGTGAAGCCTGTGACCGGACAGCCTATCAGAATGAAAAAGCGAAATACGAAACACAAAAAGAGCGACTTGCAGGACAGTATAAAGCAAAAACGGTAATATTCCAAACAACCTTGTTCCTTCTTGCATGGTATTCGCTGACAACCACTCTTTTTCAGGCAGTACAGTCAGATGTGTTCCTTTCCGATTGTAAATCATTCTTCCATGATGCAGCGTCATTCATACAAACTTTTATCGGATGGACGATTGCTGCCGGACATTCTGCGGCACAGATTAGTACCAAAATTCCAAATGCGTTTATAGCCGGAATCATATATTGGTTATTGCTGATATTGGTTGTCGGAATATGCGTAGCAGGAACAGGGATACTGGTGATACTGATAGAAATAAAGGTTATAGAATTATATAAGAAAAACTGTTGGGATTTTATTACTCTACTGATGATACTGACAAGTGCTGCTGTCATCATTTATTTTGGAGAATCCATCAAAAAAACACTGTCAGTAAATCTTCTATTGCTTTTTGTACTTTCGCAAGGAGTATATGTTGGACTTAGATGTTATTTGAAAAATCAGTTAAATACCAAGCTATATTGATCAAAATATGATAAAAAACGTATAAAAGCAGGGGATAAAAACACACATCGTCCCCTGCTATTATATTATCCTTTTCCAATTTCTAGTAGGATATGCCTGTTTCATTATGCTTTTTTAAAAGCCTTAGTTTGAATGCTTTACTGTATTTCTTCCTAGACATAAATATGCTCCACATGGTACATAAAAAAGGACATGGCAATACCTCCTTGATACCACCGTATCCTTGAAAAAGGGCGACTTTAACACACCCTCCGTATTCTCATTTTTACAAAAGAAAACGGCGGTTTTGATTGTTATTTCAAAACCGCCGTTAAAATGGCATGAGAACTTTCTACTTCATAAGCGGTTTTTTTTCATGCTTATGAAGTAGAGAATTTTTACCTTATCGTAAATTCGCAAGATAAATTATATGTATCGTAATCCCAATCTCTTTCACTTTCAAAGAACGCAAATTGTTTAATCAAACGATAGTGTCCAGCAGGCAATTCTCCATAAAAACTTTTAACATCAATTTCTAATGTTAATCGTTCGTTAGGCTTAATAAAGCAATCCTTTTCATTGCTCTTTGAGGGGTCATCAAGCTGTTTAAGTTGATACCAAGTGCCGGATTGTTCAGCTTCTATTTCAAAATAATCTGGTGAATATTGGTATTCTTTATCAGAAGTATTTTCTATTAGAAATGAAAGGTGCTTTAAGTCTAAATCCTTTTCTGTACTCATTGAAATCTTCAAATCGCCCAAAGTGTCAAGCGCTTCTTCACTTCCATAAGGAGAAACCTCATATTCTTCGGAATAATCTTGTACTACATGATTATCACTGTCCTTTGCTTGACTACACCCAACAATACACACCAATAACAATAAGGTTAGAAACATACATATTATTTTTTTCATTTGTCCTTATCTCCTTTCTTTTAAATTTATAATAGCAATAAAATGTCTATTTTCAATCAACTTTCATTGCAATTTATTTTCACTGTAACACATGCTCCCCCTGCTTTATTATTAGCAATTTGGATATTTCCGCCATGTCTTTCACTTAAAATCTTACTAATATTCAGCCCTAACCCCAAATGTTCAGTAGCTATATCTTTCGATGATTTATAAAATGGTAATGTCGCCTTTTCAATATCAATATTTTTAAACCCGCAACCATCGTCTGAAACAGATATAACTAAATTATCATTCTCTATTACTACGCTAATAGCAATATCACTTTTTGCGTATCTAATACTATTAGAGAGTAAGTTTTCATAAATCTGCATGACTGTATCTAAATTGATAAACAAGGTTATATTATTACCGCTTGTAGTAATTGAAAAATGTTTGTCATAACAAAGTGCTTCTGCTGTGTTATTAAAATTATCAATAAGTGAATGAAATGTAATCTGTTGTCGTGGAATATCAATATCCTCTAACCTGTATAAGTTCGTCATAGCATTTACATATTTTTCAAGACGTGAAATATTTTTTGACATTACTGATATTTCATCTAATATTTCTTGTTGTGATACTAAGCCTTTGGGAATAAAGGAAAGCAGCATAGTAGCATGACCCTTTAGTAAAGTCAAAGGAGTGCGTAAGTCATGCGAAAAAGCAGCATTTAGACGGCGCTGTTCAGCAAATTGTCGAAACATAGTTTCATTATTTTTCGACAAACAGTCTTTCATTTTTTCAAAGGCATGACAAAGTTTCCCCATTTCATCATTTAATGGATATGATAACGTAAAATCTAAGTCATTTGCTTCAATTTTATGATACGCATTAGTTAATAGCTTAATAGGTTTCGATAATTTTTTTTATAAAAAATGTTACACAACATATCATACTAATAGATAATACGATAGGAATAATTGCAATATTTAATGAACCTAAAGCACTGTCAATAAGCTATCCCGGTTTGTAAAATTAGGTAAAACTTCGATATATGAAACATGGTTCGGATAGACATATTCGTGTACTGGGCGTTCTTTTTGATAATCAACATTGAACTTGCATATCTCGTTTCCTTTCGTGTCAAATATTGTGTATTTTGTTTGGTCATTACTATAAGTGGCGGTAAATGAGCCATTTTCCGGTATATCATACCTCGTTGACAGATTTTCATACTTATAGTTTAAATTTATTCTGTATCTGTCAACCATTGAAATTAAAAGTATACAAATAATTATTCCAATCAACAACGAAAACAAAGCATAAAGAACAAAGGTCATTCTAATACTCATGCTATTTAACCGATTGAACAATCTGCTTCTCTTTAATTTTTCCATCTATATCCGCACCCCCAAACAGTTTCAATGTAAGGTCTATCGCCTAAAGATAAAAATTTTGCCCTAATACGTCTGATATGTTCTGTAACAACTGTATTATCACCAATGCCGTCTAATCCCCAAACTTTTTCATAAATAGTTTCCCGGTCAAAAACAATTCCTTTGTTTTGCGAAAGGAAAGATATTATATCAAATTCCTTTTTGGTAAAAGCCATATCCTTATTATGATAAAACACAATACGTGAGGAATAATCTATAACCATATCTTCATCAAATTGCACCTTTGAAGATATATTGTGTCTTTTTTCTCTGCGAAGATGTGCTGCAATGCGAGCTTCTAATTCATCAACAGAAAATGGTTTTATTACATAGTCGTCTGCGCCAATAGAAAATCCTTTTATTTTATCACTATCTTCAATGCGTGCTGTTAAAAAAATTATAGGGCATGAAACATAATCCCGTATCCTTTCGCAAACAGTAAATCCATCTATATCTGGCATATTGACATCTAACAAAATAATGTCAGGTTTTTTTTCTACTTCTTTTAATGCAGCATTTCCTGCTGTTGCAGTATATACCGTATATCCAAGTTTGCTGAAATAGCAATACAGCATTGATACAATTTCTTTTTCATCGTCTACAATTAAAATACTCTGCGCCATAAATATGCCTCCATTGTGAATATCTGATTTAAGATTATCAAACAAAAATCTATTTCTAATCAATTTCTTTAATTTTCGATGTCATTAGTTATTATATATGGCAATATGAGTTGTAGCAACTTTACTCTACATGTTTTATGCTCTATTACTATCCACACTATGATGTGTGTAATCATATCCCGAAAGCCATACCAAACAAAGCAGTCTATGGCAGATTTAGAAATAAGTCCTATGATTATTGAAAAATAAGAAAATATAAAAATTAGAGTGAAGTAATTATATTACAAAAATGAAAAACGGGAGATACACAGATATTGTGCTATCTCCCATATTGTTTTTAGTGTCATATCAAGGCTCATTTATTAGTGGTAAAATTAGCGTTTTTCTATATTTCTCAAAATGCTTGAAAGTAAAGTGTTCATATGGATAATCGAAAATCAGATATAAACTTTTGTTTAAATTGCCTATAATTCAAGTGAATCTTCTGCATCCACCCACATCTGTAAATTGCCATCAAGATATAATCTTGCATATTCCAAAGGCTCATCCACAGCCAATGAAGTAAGCGCACATTCTGATCCATATGTGGTTTTTAAATTTTTTTCAGCTTCCCAACAATTAATGCGAAGCATATATCCGGCACTTGTGTAAACATCAATACTATCGTGGTTTATGTTGTATTCTGCATAAATTGTTCTCATTGTATCTTATCTCCATTTTTTAATAATCATTTACAGAGTTAAATATCGAAAACATTTCATTCAGTTCACCATGTCGTTATTGTTATATGTTATACTATGTACGAATTTTTCTTTCCCTTAATTTTTCCCATAT
>NZ_QTVR01000039.1:0-9405 GCF_003460685.1 Blautia sp. OF03-13
ATTATGTATATGATGTGAATACTGATAAAATTATTCAGGTGTCTTTCGAAACATATAATTTTTTGGAAAACAATATTTGGGATGAAAAAGCGGAAAGAGAAATAGAAAAGCTAATAAATGAAGGATATTTGAAAAGAACGCGGGTAGAAGAGGTAAAACATTTTGCTACGGACTTTTTAGAATCTTATTTAGAAAATAGAATGAATCAGTTAGTTTTGCAAGTGACACAAAAATGTAATTTGCGTTGCAGTTATTGTGTTTATTCTGGTGATTACAAAAATAGAAATCATAGTCAAAAAGAAATGAGCTGGGAAACTGCAAAAGAAGCAGTAGATTATTTGTATGGGCATTCGATGTCTAGCGAAGACATATATATATCATTTTATGGCGGAGAGCCATTATTAATGTTCAGATTGATAAAAGAAGTAGTTGAGTATGTGAAGAGAGAATATTGCCAAAGAACGGTACATTTTAATTTGACCACTAATGGAACGTTGTTTACACCAGAAATTGTTCAGTATTTTATTAAAAATAATATACAAATTATGTTTAGTTTGGATGGGCCTAAAGAAGTGCACGATAAAAATAGAATATTTGCAGGAAGTAATAGAGGATCATTTGAAAAATTGAGAGATAGCATGAAAATGATATATAGTATGGACAGAAAATATTATAAAAAAAAATGTGTCTTTCAACACAGTGTTAGATCCCCAAAATGAGTTAAGAACAATATATGAGTTTTTGGATAAAGATAGGCTGATTTCGAAAAATTTGAGTAGAATATCTGTTTTGAATGATAATTATACGGATAAACAATGTGAATTTAGCGGATAAAGATAGGCTGATTTCGAAAAATTTGAGTAGAATATCTGTTTTGAATGATAATTATACGGATAAACAATGTGAATTTAGCGGAGAATTTGTTGAAGAACAGGAATATGAATATTTTAAATGTTTTCTTTCAAAATTAAAACGAATTAATGAAAAATTTGTGGCTAGAGCAGTAAAAGAAGAATTTGATAATGAAATGAGAGAAATTAAACAACATGAGGAAAAAATGCAAGAAGAGATTTCAAAGGTAAATCATCATAGTGGTCCCTGTATTCCAGGCGCGAAAAAAATTTTTGTAACAGCAGAAGGAAATATATATCCGTGTGAGCGAGTGAGTGAAATATCAGAAGTTTCCAAAATAGGTGATATAAAAAAAGGAATAGATAAAAACAAAGTGTTAAATTTGCTAAATATAGAACGATATTCGCAAGACCGGTGTAAGGATTGTTGGGCATATCAACATTGCACAATTTGTATAGCATGTGCAGATGACACTAAAAATATTTCAAATAAAGAAATAGAAAAACATTGCTGGAAGGTTAGAGGGGGATTTGAAGAGGCAATGAAAAATTACTGTACTTTAAAAGAACTTGGTTATAAATTTGAGGAGTATGAATGAAAATGTTAAAAAGAGTAGGTATATTTCCGGTAGATCAAGAAAGTATAACACTATTTGAGAACATACATGAATGTAGATATGGTGAAATTATGCATATTGCTTCAATAAAAGCATGGGGACTTTGCGGGAAAAAAATTCAACGTTGTGATGGTAGTGAGATAATAATAGAGGAGGGAATAGGTAATATTATAAAAGAATGTGAAGTGTTAATTCTTCTTGAAAGTTGGCACGATGCATCGCCTGAATATATAAAGAGCGTGGTGAAAACAGCAAAGCAGAAATCCATAACGATAGTTTCTATTAATAATATCAGGAACAGTTTAGAGATAGATCAGCATTATGAAAATGTCGTTGTTGCTAAAAAATTAAAAATTCAAAAAAAGTGTGACGATTTAAGAGTAAGAAAGATAAATATTCCGGTTATTTGCGTTTTGGGTTTGACACAAAATAGTGGAAAATTGAAAATGGAATTAGAACTGCAAAAATGTTTGAAACAAAAAGGATATAAAGTTGCAGCAATTGTTTCTGGATTAAATGGATTAATTGGGAAAGATACATTTTGCTTTGAAAAGAAATATTTAAATGGGAAAAATAGGAATGAAGAGATAATTATAAATATAAATGCGGCTGTAAAGCGGTTAGAACAAGATTATGATATTGTAATTGTTGGGATACCAGGAGCATGTCTCTCGTTTAATCCACAATATTCTAATGATTTTGGCATTACTACACAATTGTTTATGTGTGCAATAGAACCAGATTATAGTGTTTTGATGCTACCATATATGCGCTATGAAGAAGCGTTTATTAGTCATGTTAAAGATGAGGTTCAAAAAAGATATGATATTACAATTAATGATATTGGAATATCAGAATTTGCAATTGATATGGATGCGAGTTTTGAACAAAAAAAGATGTGTTTTTTAAAATTAATTGACAAGGAAAGGGATTTTGAGCATTTGAAAAAAATATCAGTTGTTGATATTAAAAGTGATTCTCAAATAGAAAAATTGAGCGATAGGATTATTTGGACACTTGAAAATTAAACATAAGCTTGTCGCATTTTGAAATATATAGGGGGAAGAAAGAATATGTTGAAAAGAGCAAGCAGAAAATTAAGAAGTACTCCTGCGAAAACATTGATGTATATCATACTGTTTTTAGTACTTTTCCTGGCGATATTTTCTATGCTGATGATTGGAATTGCAAGTGGAAATAAAGTGAAAAGAGCACAGGAAACATTGGCCAACTCTATTACTCTGCGCGGGCCGGCCGAGGGAGAAGCTGGAAAATCATGTACTGTATATGCGATCCCGTCCGCAATCGTAGAAAAGTTCATTGACAGCAATTATGTTCAGGGGTACACCATGGAAGCGGGAACATATTGGCTTGATCCGGTGGATACGGAAACATATATCAGCGAGGAGACACAACAGCGCCTAAAAGGTTATCTGAAAGATTCAGGCATGTATACGATGACGGCTGTTGGAACACTGGACTGCGCATACGATACCTATTTTCTGGCAAAGGGTTACAGGATTGTGGAAGGAAGCGGACTGAGCTACGGAGAACGGGGCAAATACGAAGCTGTGGTAGGAGAAAAATACGCCGAAAAAAATCATCTCCATGTGGGCGATACTGTTAAATATAAAATGGAGCAGGGAACGATCGAATACTATAAAGTAAGTGCCCCGGAAGAAATTAGTTTCAAAATTCGAGGCATTTACAGAACTCCAGAGGTTTATCAGTCCGATTCCGTTGTGAATGACTGGCACAATAATTTAATTTTTATTCCACTGGATATTTTCTGCGAGTATTCTATGAAAGCATTAAAAATTCAAAATGTGGGATTTAATACAGTTACGGTCTATTTGAAAGATACAAAATCAGTTGAACCATTCATAGAAGAAACAAAAAACAAAATAAAAATAGGAAGTGTGGATGATGTTGTACAGACCGATGAAAATGGAATACGTTCCAGCGTAAAGCCAATGGTAATATCACAGCAGGATTTGGAATCTGGAGAATGGTCCTATCAGTTGATTCGAAACAAGGAATGGTATGAGATGGTTGCGAAACCTGTTGAAAAATTGAATCGTCTGATAGGATATATGATCGTAGGATTTGTGACTGCCGGAATTTTACTGTTCGGCATTCTGACCAGCCTGTCAGTCAAAGGGCGAAAACGTGAGATTGGAATTTTACTTTCGATGGGGGAACACAGAAAAAGGATTTTAGGACAGTTCGTTTTGGAGAATTTGGTTCCGGTTTTGATTGCCCTGGTTTTTGCGGCGCTGTGTGCGACACCAACAGCAGAGTATTTCGCAGATCGGATGATTTCGAATCAGGCTGAGAAAGTGGAGCAGGAAAATGAAGATCTGTCGGGAAATATTAAAAACGCGCTCCCGACAAGCGAAATAGCTGCGTATGAATCAACGGGAGTAACTGTTGATACGGATTTGTCCATTGAGTGGAACTGGAAAATCATGACGGGGATGATTCTTGGTATTTTAGATCTTTTCCTTTTGATATTAATTCTGCAAGTCGGCAAAATAACTAGAGAAAGCCCGGCATCTATATTGCTGGACAGAAAGTAGGTGTTCATGAAGAAAAAAAGAATGATAATGATCGTAGCGATGGTTCTGGTGCTGGTATGGCGGGAAGACGTTTTTGCAGTGGAATCTGGAACGACACAGGTTTCGCTACAGGCAGACTGGCTCCAAGAGGGAGATTACCAGTATAGCGTGGAAGAAGATGAAACTGTAACTTTACGAAACTATATCGGGACGGAAAGCGTGATTGTCACACCGAAAGAAGTAGGTGGGAAAGAAGTGACGAGAATCGGAGATTCCTGCTTTTTGAGAAAAACGGATCTTCGGGCAGTGCAGATATCCGAAGGCATTGTTGAAATCGGGGAATCTGCCTTTGCGGAAGATGGTCAGTACAGTGATACAACTGCTGGGTTTATCAGCATTGTAATGCCAAAAACACTAAAAAAGGTAGGAAAAAGCGCATTTCAGGGAACTAGAATCACACAGATTTATTTTTATGATGGTTTAGAGAGCATTGGTGATAATGCCTTTATGTATTGCTCTTCTTTGTCAAAAATACGGATTCCAGATAGCGTGGAGAAAGTAGGACAATTTTTATTTTTGGGAGCTGGAAAACCCTATGAAGAAAGTCAAGATAGTGCGATGAAGATTTTTGGCGGAAAAATAGCGGAAGAACTTGCAAAAGATAATCAAAGAGCCGAATATGGTGGTGAAGAAATGCAGGAAATTTCGATCCAGTATTGGCTTGAGAAGAAGGAGAATGAAACGAAAGAAGAGGTTATAGGACAAAAATATTTTGATAAAAATGATACAGGCTTTGAAAAAGTATTTTTTAAGGCTCCTTCGAGTGGAGAAAAGCAAAGTGGGAAAATAGTCTGGATGGACATATTTCTTGGGGTGTGTATGGTTGGACTAATAGGAATCAGTGTTTGCTTAAAGGATTAAAAATATTATATTTGTGAACAATGAAGAAAATAATAGAGAATAATAAATGTTTATATTTTTTAAAAGAGTTACTCAAATATAAAAAAGAAATAGGTATTTTGAGTATAAGCACTATTGTTTCTACAGTAACTGTATTTCTGCAACCATTATTGATAAAACAGATCACAGACATCGGAATACTCGAAAAAAATATGCCCCAAATTGTTAATGGAGTAGCCGGTTTATTTGTTTGTGTGCTGGTATATTTAATGATTGAAGTTGTGCAGGCAAAAACTTTTGCAGAAATACATAATTCATTCTATAAGAACTTGTATTGCAATGTATTTCGAAAATTATTGCATTTAAAAAAACATTATTTTCAAATGAAAAATAGTATGGAAATAGTGCAAATGTTACAATGCGATGTATCTCAGGTTGCGTCTATGACAGATAGATATGTAGTGATGAGCTTTTCGTATGTTTTTCGTGTAATTAGTGGACTTGCTGGACTTATGCTGTTGAGTCCTGAACTGTTATGCATTGTAGTGATAGTAATTCCAGTGAAATACGTGTTAGTAAAATGTCTTGCTAAAAAGCGTGAGAAAAACATGAAAATGTATATTCAAGTTGAGCAACAATTTGGAGGATGGCTTGGCGATACAATTAATACTGTGGAAGAAATTAAATTGTGGAATCTATATGAATTAAGAAAATGCGAATTTTTAAAACAGATTTGTAAATCGTTAGCGGTTGAAATGAAAGGAACCATGATTGAGACATGGAATATTTTTGGGGATGCTGTTTTAGAGTGGGGTGTAACAATTCTTATTTATTTAGTTGGTGGATATTTGGTGTTCGTGGGAAAAATTTCCATAGGTTCAGTTTTTGCTTTTGTTTCTTATTCTAGTTATGTTACAAGACCGGTAAATAGTTTAATTGATCTGCGTATGCATTTTGCAAGTGTCAAACCGTCCGCTGAACGACTTTATACATTTTTGAATATGGAAGAGGAACGAAGTGGAAGTAAAAGAGTGGAAAAAGAGATTTCGCCAATATTAGAATTTAAAAATGTGAGATTTCAGTATACAAAGGATAGGGAAGTGTTAAAGAAAGTATCTTTTAAACTTGAGCCGGGAGAAAAAGTGGCTATTATTGGAAAAAATGGAAGTGGAAAATCAACAATTTTGGAATTACTATTACGATTTTATGAACCGGAAGAAGGAGAAATTTTATGTAATGGTGAAAATATAAAAGTGCTAAAATTATCAGAATACCGAAGCCTTTTTTCTGTTGTGAGTCAGAAATCAGCGTTGTTTTTGGGGGACATTGTGCAGAATATAGATTTGGAGGGGAAAGCAGACAGACAAAAACTGAATGAGGTACTAAGGAAAAGTGGCGTGAAAAAATACTTGCAACGTTTTCCAGAAAAAGAAAAAACACAAATAGGAGATGATGGAGCATTTCTTTCAGGAGGAGAAAGACAAAAGCTTGTGGTTGCACGGGCACTATTGAAAGATGCGCCGGTTATGCTTTTTGATGAAGCGTCCAGTGGATTTGATGTAGAAGCCAATGAATATCTTTATAAAATTATAACAGAAGAAATGCCGGAAAAATCTGTGATTTTTATTACACATCATTATGATAAACTGGAAAAATTTGATAAAGTATATTTGGTAAAAGATGGGTTTCTTACGGAAGTGAGAACTGGAAAAATGTAGAGGCGACTAGATTATAGTAGAAAGGAACAATATGGCAGAACTGGAATTAAAAGAGGTAAGCTATTTTTACGAGAGCGGCGGAAAGAGAATTGATATTTTGGATAAAGCCAGCTATTCATTTGAGAAGGGTACTCTTTACACGATTGTTGGTCCTTCTGGATCGGGGAAAACAACGACGCTGACTTTGGCGGGTGCGCTGGAAGAACCTAAGAGCGGCTGCGTGTGCTTTGAAGGAAAAGATATCCGGGAAATTGGCTATACAAGATATCGAAACAGCAAGATTGGAATTGTGTTTCAGGCGTATAATCTGCTGCCTTATCTGACCCCGCTGGAGAATGTGCTGGCGGCAATGGAAATTACGTCAAATCCGATTAAAAACAAAAAAGAACGGGCGCGGGAACTTCTGACACGAATGGGAATTACAGAAGATCAGATGAACCGCAATATCAATAAACTTTCAGGAGGCGAACAGCAGCGCGTAGCGATTGCGCGTGCGATTTCGACAAATGCAGAGGTGATTCTTGCGGATGAGCCGACGGGAAATCTGGACGTTGATACGGCGGCTGGCATTGTGAAAATTTTCAAAGAGCTGGCTCATGAAGATAAGAAATGTGTAATAGCAGTTACACATTCGGAAGCATTTGCCGCGGAGGCAGATGTGGTGGTACGGCTGGAAAAGAAAAAATTGCAGGATTAAACATGAGGGGGAGGGAAAGTTTTTATGAACTGGATCAAAAGAGCATTTCGCAGTATTTCTTATCATAAAAAAAATACAATTCTGATGTTTTTAAGTTTCCTGATTTTATCCATCCTGATCCTGTTTGGCTTATGTATCCGCGCGGCAAGTCGGGAACGGATATGGGAGATTCGGACGAGCATCGGAGGAAGCGTGCTTGTATCGAATGAGCGTCAGATATACAGTGAAGAGCCGCGCGGTGTGAATTCGATTTCACATCAAAAATATTTGGAACTCTGCGCTGATGAAAGAATTCGGTTTGGCAGCTGTAATACGGTGACAGCTGCTCTGGCGGATAACTTTACAGCTGAAATTATGGACGGACAGGAAGAAAATGGAACAGAAAATATTTATGTGGAGGGATCATCTGATCCTGTCGAGTATTTTAGTTCTGTTTCTTCTGTAGTTACACTGATTTCGGGACATGTACCGCAGAATGCAGAAGAAGCGGTAGTCAGTGATGGGATTGCGGAACGGAATGGACTGGGAATAGGAGATACCATAGCTGTTCTTTCACCATACACAAAGGAGCGGTATACATTTAAAATCAGTGGTATTTACAGTACGAACGAGGCAGCTTACAGTGGAAATGTGGTATATAATAACCCAGCAAATGCTATCTATACCCTGGATACACCAGTTTATGAGATGAATGAAAATGATAATGTAAAAGAAATTACATTGCAGTTGAAGGACCCGGAAGAAGGAAGAGCGTTTGCTGAAGATGCGAAAAAAATGCCGGAATATATCAAAGAAGAATATGATATGGACTATACGGTAAATGTTTCAGCTTATAAAGCGGTGGCCGACAGCCTGAAGAGCCTGGCAGGGATTTCGAATCTCATGGTGATAGTTTCCGTAATCCTTGGAACTATCACATTAAGTTTTTTGATTCTTATGAATTTGCGGGATCGCATGTTTGAGATTGGCATTCTTCTTTCTGTTGGAGAAACAAAGATGCGGATTATGCTGCAGATGTTGATGGAATCTTTTTGCCCGGTATTGCTGGCAATTACAGCGGGGGTAATTTTTTCTTATCCTTTGGCGAATGTGATAAAAATAGCTGTAGATCTTTCGAACGGTGTGCAGGCTGCAATTAAGACACAGCAGATTATAATATTGTATCTTTGTGGAATGGGGGTTGTGCTGGCTTCTTCTATGGTTATGGTATACCAGATTGTACGATATCAGCCGAAAAAGATTTTGATGATGGAGTAAAAAAAGAAATAGTCAGATAAAATACTGAATATGCAGAATTAACTATATTTTTCTAAAAATAAGAAAATTCGAAAAAAGGTGTTGACTTTTGCTTTTGGCGGTGTTATTATAACTAAGCTGTCAGCGAGAGCTGATGCGAATGAGTTTCTTTGAAACAGAAAAACCTAGTTCGGAGCCGGGTGGCTGCCGCGGGTTGCAAAAACTGCTTCAAAAAAACTTGAAAAAAGTTCTTGACAAAAGCAAATGAGTTTGATAAAATAAACGAGTTGCTGATCGAGAGAACAGCAAAGAAGTTCGAAAGAGCTTCAAAAAAATAAATTAAAAAAGTTCTTGACAAACGAAAAGTTCTGTGATAAAATAAATGAGCTGATCCGAGTCGGAACAGCAAAGATCCTTGATAATTAAACAGTGAAACACATCCTCGAAAGTTCTGAATAAGTAATTCAAAACGATCGAAAGATCCTTTAAAACAGTAAAAGGGATAAATTAGCTAGTATGTTGATTTTGAACTTGGAACAAATCTCGCAAGCGAAGCTTGCAAGATGAACGCGTAAAATTCGCCTGTGCAAGCACGTGAATTTCTAAACGCGCACATTTTATCAGAGAGTTTGATCCTGGCTCAGGATGAACGCTGGCGGCGTGCTTAACACATGCAAGTCGAGCGAAGCGGCTGAATTGATTCTTCGGATGATTTTCAGTTGACTGAGCGGCGGACGGGTGAGTAACGCGTGGGTGACCTGCCCCATACCGGGGGATAACAGCTGGAAACGGCTGCTAATACCGCATAAGCGCACAGAGCTGCATGGC